>CAZPXJ010000003.1:0-80012 GCA_964590855.1 uncultured archaeon | reverse complement strand
TCAACCTTAGGTTCCTCTTTCTTGGACTCTTCAACCTTAGGTTCCTCTTTCTTGGGCTCTTCAACCTTAGGTTCCTCTTTCTTGGGCTCTTCAACCTTAGGTTCCTCAACCATAGTTTCCTCGTCATCAATCAGAACTTCTGCACGAATATCTGCATATTTCTGTTTTATTGCATCTGTTTGCATTGTGTATAATTTCTTTGCACCTTCAATAGATAGGTCTAAACATTCATCAAATTGATCCAATGTAAATACTCCATCCAATTGTAAAAGGGAAATTTCATTTAATGTTGGGCAATAACCTAATGGCATATCACCTGAACCCTTTTGATCTTCAATATCACATAAATCTAGTACTACTTTATCATTAATTAGACCAGATGCAACGGAAGAGATTATCCCTCTCATTGGCACACCTGCATCAGCTAAAGCTACAGAAGCAGCTGTCAAACTAGCACATCGTGTGCCTCCATCTGCTTGAAGTACCTGAAGATATACATCAACTGTTGTTCTTGGATATTTTTCTGTTAATACCACTGATGTAAGTGCATCAGCTATAATCATTGAAATTTCTTTTTCCCTTCTTGAGGGAGCGGGGCTTTTTCTATCATTTACTGAAAAAGTTGACATCCTATAGAAGCATTGAATCAAAGCTCTTTCGGGAAGAGCTCTGTGCTTAGGATGCAATTCCCTTGGTCCATAAACTGCAGCAATTATTATGTTCTTACCCATACGAATTTCTGCTGAACCATCGGCGTTCTTTACAATACCCATTTTTATTTCTGTTGGGCGCAAATCATCTTTTGTACGCCCGTCTAGTCTTTTACCTTTTTCGTCAATAAGTTGGACGGTTCCATCTCCTGCCATATTTTACACCTCATTTTCTGTTTGACCATTTGAAAGCAGCTCTCTTATTCTATCAGTTAATCCCTGAGTGTGAGCTTCCATTTCTATTTTCTTAATGGTTTCAATTGCTTTCAATTCGTCTTCTACATTCTTTCCTTGTATCCAGATTCGTCCGTTTTGACCAGTTATTATTTGAGTTTTAGTTAGCCGTTTTACCATGTTAATCATAGTTCCTTTCTTTCCAATTACTCGTGGTATGTGAGCGGCTTCAATCTCAACTAATCGACCACCTCTTAATTTTCCCAATCCTCTTTCATTTGTTATAATTTGGGGGTCTCTTGTTCTATCAAAACTTATGATCTTTGTCAAGATTATATCTCCTATATCGAAAATTCTTCTTGTATCATCTTTTACGGGATCAAATCTTTTTTCAGTTGCATTGTTGGCACTCAAAACTGCTGAGTAGGGGGAACCAACATCAACAATCCAGTTTGTTAATCCAACTTCTACAACTTTTCCTATCACTAAATCACCAGGTCTAGGAAGGTATTTTCCTTTTAGAGCTTTTACTTGAATAAAATCCCCTTTATCTTGGAATAACCCAACTATTGTGGAATAATAGACATTACCTCTTCGGATAATCCCTTCTCCATATCTAAGGGTTCCTTCAGCTAACAAATCACCTGGTATAACTATCTCATGATTCTTTGCTTTAATTTCAGACACATATATCACAGCCTGTATTTCTTGTTTATTCTGCAAGTCTCTCTATTACTTTGACTTGTGCTTTTCCTTTTGTTCGCGAAGTTACTTCTTCTAAGAAATCGGCTTGTGTACCAGATGGAATTTGAACTAAAACAGCTAAACTCCCATCAGGCATCCATTCTTCTTGGATTAATTCACCAGCTGAACGGATTGCCCCATAAAGCGAACCAGTATAACTTGGTGGAATTTTTAGTGCCAATTTTACAGATTCAAGACGAATTGGCATAACAGGTTTGAGCATATTAATAATCTCTAGAGCCTGAACTTTTACTTCTTCTTTGTAATCTATATTTACACCTAATTCAAGTATAGCATTTTCAATTCTATCTTTAGGTATAGGTACATTTTCTCTTGGATTTATACAATGAATGTGAATGAAGTCAACTATTTCGGTTCTCTTCTCCTTCAATATTTCGTTTCGTTGATCTGCAGTTAATTGTAGCTGACCTTCTTTCAAAATCTTAATTGCTATTTCTCTTTCAGTTAAATCGTCAAAGGCAACCACTAAATCATCATTGGTAGCTTTTGCACCACGTGATAAATTCTCATAAACAACAAATGACTCAAAAATATCATCAATTTCTACTTCTTCACCTTGTAGAAATAACCATGCAGGTTGGGGATTAACTAATAGCTCATATCGCCGCCCATGCTTCTCATAACGAACGATAGACTTGCCTCGAAGGTCTATTCGTCTATCTATTGTAACGCCTCTAAAATCTTGGCTCATGTTTTATCACACTCTAGTACCAAAGTAACATCGCTAGTTTTTGAGAACATTAAAAACCAGATTTATAAGATTTTTCAAGATAGAGAACAATAATTATGATTTATTAATCAAGATAACTAAAAATGTTGATAAAATGCAAAATAATCTAATAACAGGTTATCCGAGAGTTGGAAAAACCACTCTAATTAACGATTTAGCTAGAAATCTTTACAAATCAAGTATTGGAATGATTACTAAAGAAATCAGAGAAAAAGGAAAACGAATTGGGTTTAAAATTGAAACACTGTCAGGTTCAGAATTTCTCTTGGCTTCAAAGCACAATAAAACAAGTAGATATAGAGTTGCTAATTATGGCGTCTATTTGGAAAATTTGGATAGAGTGGTTGACATTTTAGAAACACAAATACAAGAATTCAACGCAGAATTAATAATAATTGATGAAATTGGAAAAATGGAACTTTTTTCAAATCGATTCGAAAGATTTCTAGAATATTGTTTGGATACCAAAAAAGTTTTAGGAACAATTTCGTTAAAAGACAATGATTATACAAGACAAATTAAAGAAAGATCAGACACTATTATATATCATTTAGCTATAGAAAATAGAAATATAATAAAGAATGAAATCATGGAGCTGCTCAAATAATGCCAGAAGGACCAGAAGTTGAATATACCTTAAGATCTTTGAAAGAATTCGAAGGAAAAGTGATTCATTCAATAAGACTGTCAGAAATTTCTCAAAAATATGAGAAATACAAAGGGAGACAGAGTGAGTTTGTAGAGTTTTCCGGAAGTATTTTGAATAAAATTGAAAGACATGGTAAGTTTTTAGTTTGGATCTTTAATAATAAAGAAGTGATTCTCAATCATTTAGGTATGTCCGGCAAATGGGTCATATGCAAGAAGAACGAAGACAATCGTGAAATCAAATATTCAAAGGTTATTATTGAGTTTGAGAATTCTCAAATGATTGCTATATTTGATGATACAAGAAATTTCGGTCAATTTCGAAGGTTTGAGAATTATGATGCAGTTATGAACTATCGGTCCATTAAAAAACTTGGTTTAGATGGTCTTGAACTACCTTTTCCCATAACAGATTTTAAGAATGTACTGAAACAAAATAAAATTCTAAATAAAGCAATTGGTAGAGTGCTTCTAGATCAAACTGTTGTAGCTGGTATTGGAAATATCTACAAATCAGAATCTCTTTTCTTAGCAAAAATAAATCCTCTACGAGCTGTAAAAAACCTTAAGTCTATAGAGATCGAGGTTTTGGGAAAAGCAGTTTCAGAAATCTTACAGAAAGCTGTCAATAGCATGGGTAGTACCATTCATACATATAGAAACCCGTATGGTGAGGAAGGTTCGGCACAAAAATGGCACCAAGTATATGGAAAAGAAGGAAAGAATTGTGAAGTATGTGGTACAAGCATTTCAAGAATAGTGCAAGATAAACGAAGTACCTTTTATTGTGAACATTGTCAGTTGTAAAGGAACTTTTTCTCCAAAAAAGATATATTATGAAGAATAAACAAGAAATTATGCGTTTAGATGAATTGGTTGATATCATTGCACTTGAACTATCAGGAGAGAGAGCTAAGAAACTAACAGGAAGACTCTCACAATATCACAGAATTCAAGCAAGTACTGAATTTTTGACAACTATTGAATTATTAAGAGATGAATTAAAAAATAGTGGAGACACAAATTTCCAAATTCACGAATATATAGCTGATGGATCTAAAAAATACTATGAGTGGAATACACCAATTTCATGGGATATAGAAGATGGTTCATTAGTATTATTAGAACCGGTAAGAAAAAATCTTTGTCGTTTCTCTGAAGAGCCTGAAAGTATTTGCACCCATTCCAAATCTACTGATGTTACAGCTGAAGTAGTTTATGTTCACGAAGGAAAAAGAGAAGATTTTGAGAATATTGATGTTAAAGGAAAAATAGTTTTAACTTCAGCGAGTCCTAGAACAATGATTGAAAGGCTCTATGATAATGGAGCCATTGGAATTATAGCTTATCCTTCAGAACAGAGAGCCAAGGGGTATCCTGAAATGATTCAGTATGTTGGATTATGGCCAAATGCTGATAATGTTGATAAATCAACTTTCGGTTTTTCCTTATCCAGACAACAGGCTTTGGAAATTATAAATTACATGAAATCAGGAAAAACGGTGTTAGTACAAGCGAAAATCAGAGCTAATCTCTACAATGGAAAAATGCACGTTTTATCAACAAAATTAGAAGGTAGTGTCACACCTAATGAGGAAATCATAGTAATTGCACATATTTGTCATCCAGCACCATCTGCGAATGATAACGCATCTGGAAGTGCTTTGCTCTTAGAGATTTACAAAACTTTGAAGTCTCTAATCGATAAGAAAATTATCAAACAGCCTGAAAAGACAATCAGATTTCTATGGGTTCCTGAATTCCACGGTACAATACCTTGGATACAAGAAAATGTTGAATCTGATTCATTCTCACCCATACTCTGTATAAATCTTGATATGGTTGGAGAGCATCCAGCTTTGATTGGATACCCCTTCACTGTCAATAAATCAAGTATATCAACACCAACTCTTCTCAATGATGTTATTGCAAAAGCAGTTGATAAAATCAAAGATAGAAACAACTTTCTTGAACAAAGTGGATGGCAATTCCCATGGAATTTTCGAATCAAGCCATTTGCTGGAGGATCAGATCATATATTGTTCAACGACGAGCCAACGAGAATTCCTTCTGTAATGTTCGGACATTCAGACATTTTTCATCATACAAATCTAGATACAATTGAAAAAGTTGATTCTACAACTTTGAAAAGAGTAGGATGCACAACTATAGCTTCGATATTGGTCCATTCTTACAAAGAAGACTTTTTTGAAGAAATTCAAAGTATTTACCTTGAAGGATTACAAGAGAGAAAAGGAGATTTTCTCGAGATGTATATATTTGAATCAAATGCGTTAGAAAAAATAGAAAATGAAAGTGATAAGACGTTGAATTCCTACTTGTTACATCGTGCAGTAGATGTGTTTGGAATGTATGAGAAAAAATTAATTGAGGAAATTGAGAGAAATTTTGGTGTGATAGAGGAAGATCTATCGAATTTCATTCAAAATGATTTGTTGAATTTCAGACAAATGGTTCAAAAGCTTACCGGAAAAATAGAGCATATCCAATTAGAGCAAAATAATATCGAATTATTATCCAAAGTCCCCATCCGAAGATGGGAAGGTCCGTTTAACAGCTCTATCATCTATCAAACGTTGTATGATCCAGAATCGCTTCGAGAAACAATTAGTCTTTCAGAAAAGAAAATTGCTGAAGTTAAACAGTTATCTAAAATTCTAATGGATAATTATGGTGGTTTTATATTTGAAATAATAAATCTTATAGATAATTCCAGAAGCATAGAAGAAATTCTACTTAATTTGGCATTAGTTAACTGGAGGTTTGTACAACCAAGGAATCTTTTAAGTTTTATAGAAATGCTTGAGAGCCTTCAATTAATCGAATTCTAACCTTTTCCGTTTAAGTCTGGGGTTTGAAATCCTAGCCTTTAGCAATGGTTTTATATAAATAAATAATATAATGACATGTAGATTTAGATGACAAAGGATGAAGTAAAATCTTTAGTGAATTCTGTCAATATGATTAAAAACATGGTTGAAAGCATAGTTGCAGCTGTGCAAGAAAGATTCAAAGATTATGATGAAGTAGTTGTATCACTAAAAGAAAGAATTCAAAATTTAGAGGAGAAAGAATCAGTTACTAGTCAGTCTAGTGTTCCAGGTTCTTTTGAACAAATCACCAAACTCGAAAAAAGATTAGATAGTTTGAATGAGAGAATTCTTCTAATTGAAGCTGCAAGAAGCGTGCATCAAGAAGCTATAGTTGAACCCACAGAAGTTCAAGCCTTCAAAGAAGCAGTGGCAATTAAAGAAACACAACCTGAAACTGTTGTTGAAATGCCAGAAGCACCAGCATCACCACCACCATCACCAGAGATTGTAACTGCAGAACCTATATCAAAGCCTGTTGAACCCGTTCCGCCAACTGTAGAAGCTCCATCTATCCCAACACCCACACCACCACCTGCAACAAGAATTGCAGAGCCTGCACCAACACCAACCCCAGAGCCAGTATTTACACCTGCACCAATCGCAGAACCTATTCCAAGGGTACCTGTAGATATTCCTACACCTTCAGCTATCCCTAAACCAGCTACTCAAGTTACAGAAACTGGTGAGCGAGATGTAAGTCCGATATCAAAAGAAGTTTCTGGGGCAATACCTGCACCACCAAAACAAGAGGACACTTTTTCTGCAACAAACACATTTCAACCTCCAGTAGCAAAAACTGAAACAGAAACAATTGCTCCCGAGGAAAAGAAATCTGCTGAATTGTTTGGAGAGGCTGTAAGTGGTGACAAAGCAGAATTGCTAAAAGCATTAAAGAAATTGGAAGACCTTTAATCTCTGACAATAAATTTCAAATACACTACACGAAGATTTGATTAATGGCTGCCATAATTCCAAATATTGCTTTTTATCTTCTATCATTTTTTATTCCAATGATATTAACATTAGGGGGTTTACCATTTCTCATACGTTTTATGCATAAAAAAGGGAAATATGGAATCGACATTCATAAGAAGGAACAACCAAAAATTGCTGAGATGGGCGGAATTATAATACTTGTAGCAGTTATTATTACATCAATCATATTAATTTTCTTGGTTGATAATCCTATAGAAAAATTAACTTTAGGTGTATTCAGCTTAACTCTATTAATAGCTGGAATAATAGGTTTAATTGATGACCTATTTCGATTAGGTGGAATTTTGAAACCCTTATTACTTCTAATCGCTTCAGTTCCAATAATCATTTCTGGCTTAATCGTATCTGGAATTTTCGTTCCTGAACCCTTATTACCATTTGTAGGTCAAACAAGATTGACTATAGTATATTGGATGCTTCTTCCGTTTGTTATTTCAGTTACATCTAATTCTGTTAACATGCTAGATGTTTTCAACGGATCGATGGCTACCACTTCTACGATAGTTTTAACTATCACATTTTTTGCCAATTGGATAGTATTTGATTTGGATTTGCAAAAATTAGATTTGACTTATGTTCTTATTTTAATGATGATTGGTACACTTCTTGTTTTTTGGATATTCAACAAATATCCTGCCAAAGTCTTTGCTGGAGATACGGGAAGCCTCACAGTTGGAGCAGCACTAGGCGCAATTGCAATTTTAGGGAGATTGGAAGTTGTTGTAATCATAGCCATGATACCATTCATAATGAATGCTTTTGGGATAATTAGTAGTGTTAAAGGATTATTTGAGAGGGGAGAAATGGCAAGACCTACAAAAATGACTGATGAATGGGAAATTGAATCAACAGGTAATCCAAAAGCACCCATTACTTTGGTAGGATTAGTTATTCAAAAGGGACCACTTCATGAAAAAAGAATTGTTAAAGCCTTCAATATTTTGACTATATTTAGTGGGATTTTTGCTCTTCTAACAGCTGTTTTAATCAAATTAACCATGGAGGGAATATTATGAGCTTTAAAGAAACAACCCTACAATTCTTTAAGAATATTGGAGAAAGTATAAAGGATTATTTCCTCCTAACACCAAGATTGTGGAAGTTAGTTGGCCTAGAAACCTTCATTTTTGCAACTTTTGTAGGTATCTGTGTAATAATTAGCGAAGGAATTTTGTTAATACCTTCCTCTCCTCAAACTGGTTTGAACATCTTGTTTGCAGCTCTTAAAGTTGGATTAAGTCTTCTCTTAACTGGTATCTGGTTAATAGCCTGGTATTTCCTAACTAAAAAACTCATGAAGAATGATAGAAATAAAGAAACTAAAGTAATAAAAGAAGAAAAATGATTAAGATCTTGTTTCAAGAATATACAATCTTTTCTTCAAATTGAAGTATTTTTTAGCAAACTCATGGCTTGGAATTTCATAATCCTCAAATTGCTGTTCAACTGCAAAAAGCTCATTTTCCACACTAAGAATTTCATCTTCAATATGTAATTTCTTTTCTTGTTGTAAAGATCTTCTTGATACATCAGCAGATCTTTTTAATCTGAGTTCAGCTAATGTTTTCTTCTTCTGTTCAAGTATCAACGTTAATTGTTCTTCTTGTGCTTTTATAGGGTTCAAATGAACTTCAGGATCAATTTTCTGAGGTTGTTTATCTACTGAACGGGCAGGCACCTTGGAGAAGAGTCTAATCATTTCAACAATTATCTGGAAAAGATGATAGCTTGATCTCCATCTTGCTAACATCCTCATTTCCAACACCTTATCTTGTGTTAAATTGGGATGTGTTATTGGACTCAGAATTCTTACTACTGGCGGGGATGATGGATAATCACTGGGGAGTACAATCATAACTTCTATGAAAATTTCTCCACCATCTGTTATTGCAGGTACAACACCCCTCCATCTTGTCAAATCTCCTTCTATGGGTTCAAAAGCATATGCTCTCTCCATAACAAGACTATATTCCTTTGCTAAGATATCATCTGGAACAGGCATACTAAACTTACTCCTTACGGTATTCTATTTCACAACGACTTATTTATACATTCGCTTTTTCAACGCTTATATTCTATCTCATCTCTAGATTTTTAAATTAAATAAAACGCATATAGTTAATGACTCGAGTAGCTGTAATAAATCAAGAAAAATGCAGACCAGAAAAATGTGGTAAAGTATGTTACAAAGTTTGTCCTTCTGTAAGAGCAGGAAGAGAGACAATTACTTTCGATCCTCCATCTAATAAAGCAGTAATACATGAATCACTTTGCTCAGGAGTAGCTTTATGTGTTAAAAAATGTCCTTTTCATTGTATAACTGTAGTAAATCTTCCAGAAGAGTTAGATAAAGAAGTAACACACAGATATAGCATAAATGGGTTTAAATTACATAGATTACCAATGCCAAAATTGGGTCAAGTTACAGGTCTTGTCGGACAGAATGGTTCAGGTAAAAGTACAACCTTAAATATCCTCCAAGGGAATCTAAAACCCAACTTAGGTAGGTTCGAAAATCCTCCAGATTGGGATGAAATCATTGAAAATTATAGAGGTACTGAAGTTCAAAGCTATTTTGAGAAATTAGCCAATGAAGAATTGAAAACGATACTTAAACCACAAAACGTAGATAAGTTACCTCGAGTGGCAAAGGGTACAGTATCTGAACTAATCGAGAAGGTAGATGAGAAGGGCATAAAAAACGAAGTTAAAGATACATTCTCTCTTGACAAAATATGGAATAGAGAGGTTAAAAATTTGAGTGGGGGAGAACTTCAAAGGTTGGCAATTGCTGCTACAATTACTCGCGATGTAGATGTGTATCTTTTTGATGAACCAACCTCTTATTTGGATGTACAGGAAAGAGTAAAAATTGCTCAGTATATAAATGAACTAAAATCACCAAATCAAACCATTATCGTTGTTGAACATGATCTTGCCATGCTTGATTACTTGAGTGATCACGTGCATATGTATTATGGGGATGCTGGAGTGTATGGAATTGTAAGTCACCCCTATTCTGTCAGAGAAGGAATTAACATATTTCTGGATGGATATATTCCTTCAGAGAACATGCGTTTTCGCCCTGAACCTATAATTTTCAAAAAAGCGGTTATGGAAGATAGATATACTTCTTCCAGATTAGCGTTAAGATATGGAGATATGACTAAGGAATTTGATTCTTTTGAATTGGCAGTTAAAGGTGGGGAGCTCTTTAAAGGAGAAGTTGTGGGTATTATAGGTCCAAATGGTATAGGAAAAACAACTTTTGTTAAAATTTTAGCTGGTGTATTGGAACCTACATCATTATCGCAAGAAACTGAACTATTAGCTCAGATGAATAAACGAGAGGCAGTAGCAGAAAATCCTGAACTTGCACTAAAGAATGAAAAAATAACAGAAAAATTGATTGTCAGTCACAAACCTCAATATCTTTACACAGATTCAGAACAAACGGTAACAGAATATTTGAGAGGGGTTAATCCCGTTATGTTAAGTAGTGGGTGGCATAAATCAGAGATTATTGAACCCCTTAAATTTACAAAATTATTAGACTCTAGATTATGTGATTTATCAGGTGGAGAACTCCAAAAAGTTTCAATTGCTGCGTGTTTGGGTAGAAAAGCACATCTTTATCTACTTGATGAACCTTCTGCATACATCTCGTCTGAAGACCGAGTTAATGTAGCTAAAGTGATAAAACGCGTGGTATCACATTATGAGTTTCCAGCTATTGTGGTAGAGCATGATGTAATGATGCTTAATTTCACGTCTGATAGACTTATGGTTTTTGATGGAAAACCTGGAGAAATAGGGAGAGCAGGAAGGATAGGATCAATACAAAATGGTATGAATGATTTCTTGAAGAAAATGAACATAACATTCAGACAGGATCCAAGAACTCTCCGACCACGAGTTAACAAACGTGATTCACAGTTAGATAAGAAACAAAAATCAGAAGGCAGATATTTTGTTTCTGCCTAATCTTACCTTCTTTCTTGAACCATCATTTCAATTTCCTCTTCTTCTAACCTTTTGTCTTCTTCTTGAAAATCCTTCAGTTTTTCTATTCTGCCCCCATCTATCATCTGTGCAATTTTAAGAGTTATGAAATCTTTCAGTGAATCAAATTTCTTTGTAAACCAAATTAAAGATACATACGATTTTGGTCTTATTAGATTCTTTTTTGGTTTAACTATTAACTTTGCAATCGCCTTTGCAAGATTGTCAACTGAGTATCCTGGAAGTGATTTTCTATCCAATCCAGCAACTTTGTTGAATTCGGTATCATATGGACCTGGTAAAACGGTTGATACAGATATACCATATCCCCTTAATTCTTGCCTTACACTGTCACTAAAGATTTTTACAGCCGATTTAGTTGCGCAATAAACTGCAAAAGGATATACTGGTAACAGTGCAAGTGATGATGACATGTTTATAATCTGCCCAGATTCTTGTTGTTTCATTATTGGGAGAACTTGTTTAGTCATTTTTATGAGCGAAAGAATATTCGTCTCAATCAGTTGATCAATTTCCTCTTCCGGTTGCTCAATGAAAAGATTGGCTTTACCTAAACCTGCATTATTAATTAAAACATCAATCCTTCCATAACTTTTAAGCGTGAAATCAATTAACTTTTCTCTATCTTCTCTGTTTCTTATATCCCCCACTATTGGAATAACCTCAATTTTTTTCTTCTTCAGAAGGTTAGCTGTTTGTAGTAATCTTTTCTTCCTTCGTGCAATTATAACCAGTTTAGGGTTATATTTTGCCAGAGATAAACAAACCGCCCTACCAATCCCCGAGGAAGCTCCTGTTACAATAATAACTTTACCTTCGTCAAAAAATGCTTTATTGGAATAATGAACCTTCTTAACCATAATATCAGAAAGCTATCTTAATCTCAATATAAAAACTCAAAAAGTTTGAAAAAGAAAGAAGATAAACAAAATTAGACTACTCATTTTTTAGATGATCAAACCATGCTGGGAGCCTTATTTCATCAACAGGTGTACTATCACCTGGCAAGTATGGTTTAATATCCAATACAGGGGTACCATCTATAGCATCAATTCTATCGATGTATAATCTGTTGTTTTCAACTTTCAATAGTTTAACCTTTGTTAGACCAATTGGATTTGGTCTAGCAGGACTTCTTGAAGAAAAGACTCCTGTTTCAACAGTTTTTGCTAATCTAGGAGGTGTTGCTAGCATGTTTGATCTGTCTTGTGGATTATCCCTCATTGAGATCCACCACAATACATAAACATGGCTGAAATTTTCTATATGTCTTAGACCCGGAGTATAGGGTTGATAGACTTCTATATAACAAGCTTCCTTTTCAATTCTCACTGCACCAATTTGATGAATTCCAAAAGATGACATAATAACCATTCATCAATACTAAATGCATCTTTTGAACTTTTCTTTTCATTTGATATTCTACAAAAGTTAAAATTTAGAGAAAACTATCCAACGTAGTACCCTTTTTAGACTTCTTTGCAATTTTTTCAATAAATTTACTTTCAATTTTCATTTCAGTTTTATCTAAAACATATTTTGGAATAAATTTGTGAAAAAGTTTAGGATTTAACCTTTGTTCAAGAAATTGAGTTTCATAATATTCCTCCCAAAGAAAATCTCCTTCTTTCAGAATGATATCTTCGGGAAGTCGTTGAACAACGTTGGTAGCTGCAAATTCTCTAACATGCTTAATTATCTCCTCTCTTGAACTTCCCTCAAAGTCCGGAAATGACGGAATATCTCTTCTATTTGAGACAATTGCAAAGTTGTTTTCTGCAAAAATCATTATAATAAATTGGTCAAACCTTTTAGCAACTGATTTTCCAACAAAATATACAGTATTGTGTTCAGGTTTACAACTTCCCATAAGTACCATTTCAGGATAAGGTTTTAATCTTAAATACGCTGATAAGAGATGAATTTCCCGTAGTACTTGATTAGCTCTTTTTTTGATCTGGTCCCCAAAAGAGCTGCATCCAGTTGTAATCTCATGAGGTTTTGATTTCATTAAAAAAAGCGCTTTTTCTATAAATTCGGTTGTAGAATCTTTATGGTGGGTAGCAGCTTCAACATATTCTCCAGCTGATAAATCACATACCCAAGAAATATTAACCCACCTCCTCAGTCTTCTGGAAATCTACTAATGTAAGTTGTTTCTTCTCGCCTATTTTTAGAAAGGGTATCGCTCTCTTCAAGACAACACCTATTGCTTTCAGTTGTTCATTTTTGTTAATTGATACTCCTTTATTTCGCAATTTAATTATTCTTGTTGCAGATGTATGACCTATCCCTGGTACTCTCATTAATTCAACATATGTGGCATTATTCACGTCCACTGGAAAAAAATCAGAATTTTCTCTAGCCAATGTAACTTTTGGATCTACTTTGAGAGGGATAAAACCTGTATCATTAACTACAGAAATTAGTTCTTCTGGAGAGAACTTGTAAATTCTTCTCAACCAATCTATCTGATAAAGTCGGTGTTCTCTTAAGAAAAAACTCCTAGGAAGCATTTTTTGTTTTTTATCTATAGGTAGACATGTAGAATAATATTGTCTTCTAAAATTCCAATCATCCTTATAGAATTTAAAAACACTTTCCAATATCTCTTTATCTGTTTCTTCAGCTGCACCAATTACATATTGAGTTGTATATCCTGCAGGTATATGTCCTGTTTTGTTCATTTCTGGAAGTAATTTTGTGACTTTGATGATATCATTAGTATAATCTTTTGTTGAACAAGTTTCATTGAACCTTGATTTATTGGGTAGTTCAACATTTAGACTGACACGATCTGCTAGTTCTGCAATTCGATAAAGTTCATCTTTACCAATTCCAGGTAAGACTTTTGCATGGATATAACCATCAAAATTATATTTGTACCTTAATAGATGAAGTGTTTCATGAATAATCTCCGCTTGGCAATTTGCACTCTTCCCAACCCCTGAGCTTAGAAATAATCCTTCAATGTAATTTCGGAGATAAAATGCGACAGTTAATTTTGCTAATTCTTCTGGTTCAAAGGATGTACTGGTCTGTTTAAATTTCTTCTTATTTTTAGTAGAATTAACACAATATTTGCAATCATGAATACAACTATTGGTAACTAAAACCTTGAGTAAACTAATACACCTACCATCTGGGAGAAAGGAATGACATACTCCAGCTGTTACAGCTTTTCCTATTGAACCAGGGGTATGAGCTCGAGGTGATGCTGTTGATGCACATAGATCATATTTAGCAGCTTCTCCCAATATACGCAATTTTTCTAGTATACCGGGCAAGATTACTCGTAAAAAAGCAAAATTTGGATATAAAAACCCCAATAAAACTAATTTTTCTGAACGAACAAGCTTATAGTTGCCAAAACCCATTTCAATAGTATAATAGAACCCAAAATTATCATGGCAATTTGATCATTTTGTATTATTGAAGATAGAACATTTGTCAAATATAGTACAACAAATACAACTATCACTGTTCCTAGAAGTATTGCAATAATTGTAAAAGGACTCAGCCATCTGAATTTCTTGTAAATAGACGCTCTAATAGGATAGACTAATGCACACATAGTTGTTCCTAGAATTGCTAAAGCAATAAATGCTGATCTGTCATCAGTAACAAACGGGAAATTCCCGCTTTGGAATACAGTAATAAACAACCAGATCACAAAACCCCCAATAACTGCACCAAGAATTGCAGAAACATAGACAATGATGTTTGTATAATCAACATTTGTTGCTTCTTTTGTTAAGGTCATCTTTCTCATGCTGAGTTATATTTCATATCTTAAATATCTTCTCGAATAAAAATCATCAAAATCACAACTTTTAAAACTAATTCTTTGTTTGGGAACATACCAACGAGATGTCCTCACGGGAATCGTAGGTGAACAATATGACTAAAAGTATGTACAAGTATATTGGAGATTTTTGGAAAAATCGCAATTCTCCAGAGTTTAAAGCCTTAATGAGGCAACGAATTATTCAATGGCGCAGAGAGGGTGCTGCCGAGCGTGTTGAACGTCCTACAAGATTAGACAGGGCAAGAGCTTTAGGATATAAAGCTAAACCAGGATATACCGTGGTTAGAGCAAAGGTCAGAAGAGGGGGAAGAAGAAAGAAAAGACCAGTAAGAGGTAGAAAATCACGAAATATGGGTGTCAATAAAATTACACCAAAGAAGAGTATCAAACTAATTGCAGAAGAACGTGTAGCAAGAAAATATAGTAATCTTGAAGTTTTGAACTCTTATTGGGTTGGTCAAGATGGCAGGCATAAATTCTTTGAAATAATTCTTGTTGACCCACAACATCCAGCAATTGCCAAAGATCCACGTACAAGTTGGTTATCAATCAGAGAATATCGTGGAGATGATGTCTTCTATTTGAAAAATCCTGTACATAGGGGAAGAGTACATCGTGGTTTAACCAGTGCCGGTAGAAAGTCAAGAGGTCTTCGTAACAAAGGGTATGGAGCCGAAAAAATACGACCATCTCTACGAAGTCATGGAAGAAGAGGAAATTAAACTCTTCTCTTTTTATTTTCATTTAATTAGATGGTTGAGATGACTATTTCTTTAACAAAAATCGAAGTTAGTTTTTCTATTCACTCTACAGAAGATTTTGAAAAGAATATGGAAGCAGTAGCGAATCTTATACCAGAAGATATAATCGAACAAACAGAAATAAGTGTTGAAGAATTAGAGGGTGGATATGATAATCCTATACGATATGTAAGTATAATTTTTAAAAAAGTCAAAGAGATGGATAAAATTCTAGAATACATTTCAACCAGACTATCGAATGAACAAAAAATGAGACTAAAGGATGAATTCGATGAACGGTTTCATCAAAAAGGTAAAACATTTTTCTTAAGAATTGATAAAGAAGAGATCTTCACAAACAATCTTTTAGTAACTTCTACTGAAAATGTAATCAAAATAGCAATTAAGATGAAATCTTATACAAAAGATGTGGATTTTAAAGATTTTCTCAGAGTAAAAGGAATACTTTAGTCTAAAATCTACAAATTAACCAATTGGGTATTTGGTATTTTAATCATCTTTATAATATAAAATAAGTATTATTATTTCATGAAAAGGAAATTCACAATAATTTTCTTAACAGTCTTATTTATTTCTACAAGTTTTATTTCAGGCGTATCTGTATCTTCGATGCAAGGTGGCATTATTGACAATCAATATTCATTAAATACCAATGGAGATACTGCGTTCGAACAAATTCATGGCCCTCCAGGTCACGTTGCTCTCGCAGTTAGTGAGGAGGATAATCTAATCTTCACCAATGCTCCAGAAGGTTTAGCTTTGATTCAGAGAAATGATTTTACAAATCAAACTGTTTACAAAGATGAGATTGGACTAACAGACGTGCACATACAGAACTTAGAAATTGATAAAGACCTTAAGTTATTGTATATAGGTTCAATACAAGGTGTTGATGTATTAAACTACTCAGAGACACCTTTTACAGCTACTCCAATTTTGACAGGAGTTGCCACAAACTTTGAACTAGGAGATTTTATAGATGTAGATCCATTTACTCATTATGTTTGGATTGTAACTCAATCTCATGGATTGTATGTTTATGATCCAATTAATAATAAATCAGTGGATGTTAGCGGATACAATCCTCCAGCTCCAAGTGTAAAAATGCTTACAGTAGATGTTAATTCTTCTGAATCATTTGCGTATATTGGAACCTCTGTAGGAGTATATGAAATCGACATCTCAGAAAACACAACAACATGGTATACTACAAGCGACGGTCTTCCACATGATTATTCGAAACTTGTGAAGTATTATCCTTCCTTAGGCAAAATCTTTGTTGCAACATTCGAAGAAATCACAGGTATTTGTGATGGTTTAAGTGTGATTTTTACAGACAATAATACAGTTAAAACATATTCATATACCGAGACAACACCTTACTACGCAAGGTCAATACTTGATTTGGTATGTGATACAGAAGAAGAATTAGGTTTTATTGTATCTCCTTATTCAACAAATGCAGAATACGGATTATTGGTGTTCAACACAAATAATATGGATGCTGTAGCTAAATCTGCATATGGTGCTTTGCCAGGTGGTTATCCAGTAGTTACTGTTACAGGAGCGCCATATCCTATTGAAGGATTGCTCGCAACTGTAAGATTAGATGCTATTACAAGGGAACTGATAATAGGAACAGTTCAGAGAATACAAGAAGTGGCTTATACTCAACCAACTACTGCCATTACTGACCAAACCGACATATTGGGATTAGCACACAATATGGCTACAGACGTCAATTATGACCCAGTCGATGGATATGCATATGTTTCAACTTTGTTAGGTTTAGACAGAATTGATGTTGATGATCCATTACGATTGAATCCACTATCTGTAGAACACATAATAACAGGAATTGGTGGCGCTGGCGGAGACACTGCTGGAGAATTGCTTGAAACAGCTAGAGTAATGTATCATCACAGGTACAGATATGATATCGTATCGACTACCATCGACAATATGGAATCCATATTACCATTACAAGAATATAGGTATGTAGCTGACATCTCTTCATCATATAACGAGAGTTTAATCTATTACTCCACCGCAGCTCAAAATGCAGGAATTGGAGGGAATGGATCTATGATAATCTATAACTGGGAAACAGGATTCTATCATGTTGAAAATTTCACAGAAGACATTACGACACTCGAAGTGAATGCTGTTCTACAAGATCCAGACCGAGATGTTCTTTATGTTGCTACCAATACAGGTTTAATACTTTACAATCTAACAACACTTTCCGAAATCAAAAGATTTGGTGACGTAGAGAATTGGGAGATTCAATCCCTAGAATGGATTGAAGGAACTCTTTGGGTAGGTTTAGAACCTTATCCAAACATAAGGATTTTTGACCCAGTATTAGAAACCTTTGAAGATTTTCCACTTGCTCATTTAATTGCATATCCTTCAATTAATGACATATATTATGTATCTTCAAGTAACGAGATATATATTTTAGCCAATTCAGGTTTATATGTTTATAATCTGTCAAATGATCAGCTGAAATACGAAGACGAATCTGATGGATTGTCAACTCTGTTTGTTAGAAGAATGGATTACATACCAGACACTCATGAAGCTTGGGTAGGATCATTACAAGGAGTAAATATCTATGACCCAGATTTTGATAACACTCCTCCAACAATTGATGCAACATTTCCAGGTTCTCCATTTTCTGGCTCAATCAACATAGAAATCTCTGGTTTTGATTATTATGGTATCAACGAAATTAAACTTACCATGAAGAATAGTAGCTGGAGTAATACTTGGATGGTCAGTGGTGATTATCTATTTGTATCCATAAACACGTTAGACTATGTTAATGGTAATTATGACTTCCAAATAAACGTTACAGACAATAGTGATCTAGTTACTTCAATCACAGAAAATCATAGTATTTTCAATCCTATTGTGACCGAATATCCAAGCATGTTAGCTTTGATTTCAATACCATTCTTAATTGGAGCCATAGTAATTATTCTTAGAAAGAAAAAGTGAGATACTCATCTCAATTTCTTTATTTTTTCAGTTTTTTTATCTAATTTTATTCATACATTCAACTGCAAAAACTACATATTAGTGACAAAAAGCTTTTAAAATACAGTTGAGCATTTGAGATTGGCACTGAGGAATTAAGGATGGATCGCGAAATTCGCTAAAACGAAATTCTTTTTTAAACATCCCCATAGCGTGCCTTATAAATTTCCTAAAAAACATTTTGGAGTAGATTACTGTGGATAAGAAAAAACAAGTGTTTAAACCAGTTAAAGCATTACCTTCATTTCCAGAAGAAGAAGAGAAGGTATTAGAATTCTGGGAGAAGAATGAAGTATTCGATAAACTCAGAGAGATGAGAAAAGGAAGCCCACTCTTTCGTTGGTTGGAAGGACCTCCAACAGCAAACGGTCTTCCCCATATTGGTCATGCTTTAACTCGAGCTATCAAAGATGTATTCCTCAGACATAAATCTATGCACGGATTTGAAGTTGTTCCTTGGGTTGCAGGATGGGACTGTCATGGTCTTCCTGTAGAATTAGAAGTTGAGAAAATCCTTGGTTTTACAGATAAAAATCAAATTGAAGAGTTTGGTTTAAGCAAATTCAATGCAGAGTGTAGAAAATCAGTCTTCAAATATGTAAAAGAATGGCAAGACATGTCCAGACGCATTGGATTCTGGTTAGATTTTGACAATAGATATGCCACACTTGATGAAAATTACATAGAGAGTGTTTGGTGGTCTATAAAGGAGATACACAAGAAAGGCTTACTCTATTTGGGGTACAAGGTAGTTCCTTATTGTCCAAGATGTGGGACACCATTGTCTTCACATGAAGTTGGACAAGGAATGATGGAAACAACAGACCCTTCAGTACATGTTAAATTCAAAGCATTGGATTTTGAAGATACATATTATCTTGCATGGACAACAACTCCATGGACATTAATCTCTAATGTCTGTTTGACTGTTAATCCAAATGTTGATTACGTTCAGGTTGAATATAATGGAGAAAAATTAATCTTAGCTGAAGCTATAGCTGAAGAACTGTTAATAGACTATACTGCATTGCAGAAATTCAAAGGGAAAGACCTCGAATACAATAAATATGAACAACTATTCCCATTCATTGTACCTGAAGAAGAGGCATTTTATGTAACATTAGCAGATTATGTTACATATGAGGAAGGAACAGGAATAGTTCATTCAGCTCCAGCTTTTGGTGAGGATGATTCGATAATAGGAAAGAAGTATGGATTACCTGTTATGAACCCTGTTTTGGAAGATGGAACTTTTTCAAAAGATATCAAGGATTTTGCAGGTTTGTTTGTTAAAGATGCTGACCCTAAAATCATGGAAAATCTGAAGCAAAGAGAATTACTCTTTAAAAAAGGAGTATACAAACACACCTATCCCTTCTGCTATCGTTGTGACGGACCATTACTGTACTATTCTACTGAGACATGGTACATCGAGATGTCGAAAATGCGTAAAAATCTTGTAGCGAATAATGACCAAGTAAAATGGCAACCTGCTCATCTCAAAAATGGCAGATTTGGAAATTTCATAAGCGAAGCAAGAGATTGGGCATTATCTCGAAATAGATATTGGGGGACTCCCCTACCCATATGGACATGTGAAGATAATCATCTAACTGTTGTAGGAAGTCTAGATGAACTCAAAAAACTTTATGGAAAACCATTAGTTGAAGATTTTAGTCTGCATAGACCGTGGGTAGATGATATAACATTCAATTGTCCTGAATGTCAAAAGACCGCTACTCGAGTTCCGTATGTTATAGATTGTTGGTATGATGCTGGAAGTGCAACTTTTGCACAATATCATTATCCATTTGAAAACAAAAATCTCTTTGAGAAGCATTTTCCATATGATTTCATAACAGAAGCAATCGATCAAACACGAGGTTGGTTTTATACTCTCTTAGCTATAAGCACAGTTCTCTTTGACAAACCAGCATACATGAGTTGTTTGACAATGGGTCACACTCTAGACGACAAAGGTAAAAAAATGAGTAAAAGTAAAGGAAATATGATACGAGCAGGAGATGTAATCCCAAAATATGGGGCTGACGCAGTAAGATGGTTCCTATATTCCTATCCTACATGGAACAGTGTGCGTGTAGACCCTACTCAAATCTATGAAACAATGAAGAAGTTCATACTCACTTTGTGGAATAGTTATAGTTTCTTTGTTTCTAATGCTAATGTCGATGAATTTAATCCTACAACATTCAATGTTCCATTGAAAGAAAGATCTGAACTTGACAGATGGTTAATCAGTGAAGTAAATTACCTTGCAAAGGATATAGACGACGCCTTAGAAAATATGACAGTTCACATAGCTGTACAAGCAGTTGAAAAATTCGTTATTGATAAGCTTAGTAATTGGTATTTGCGCCAATCAAGAAGGAGATTCTGGAAAAATCAGCTGGATGTAGATAAAAAATCAGCGTATATGACAACCTATGAAGTGTTGGTAACACTTTCAAAATTACTAGCACCATTTATTCCATTCATAGCTGAACAGCTTTACCATAATCTTGTGAAGGAATTAGATGAAGATGCAGCCTTAAGTGTTCATTTTCTTTCCTATCCAAAAATGGATAAGAAACAAGTTGAATCTCAATTATCCAACGAAATGAACAAGGTTCTAGCTTTAGTTATAGCTGGCAGAAGTATACGTTCAGAAGCAAATATAAAACTTAGACAACCTCTTTCAGAACTTATACTTATATCACCTTTGGGTAAGAAAGACTCAATATCAAGATATGAAGAAGTATTCAAAGATGAACTCAATGTTAAGCAAGTAACTTGGAAAAAGAGTTCTGAAGAACTAGTGAATTATGTAATAAAACCAAATTTCAAGGTATTAGCTCCGAAGGTTAGATCAGCAGTAAACGACATAAGAAACAAACTTGAGAAATTGAAACCTGAAGAAACAAGGGAGTTTGTAGAATTACTTGCAAAAGGCGAAAATGTAAAACTCGATGTAAATGGAAAAGAATTCATCCTCTCTACAGAAGATTTGGAATACAAAATTGATGTCCAAGAAGGATTTGCAGGGGAAGAATCGGAGGGTTATCTAATACTCTTCAATTTAACTATAACTGAAGAACTGAAGAAGGAAGGATACGTCCGTGATATAATAAGAAGAGTTCAAACCATGAGAAAAGAACTCGATTTAGAATACACTCAGAACATAGAACTATCCATAATATCTGATGATTTTGGTTCTCAAGCTATAGATGAATATGTTGATTACATCAAAGAAGAAACTTTAGCGACAAAACTTGCATTCGAAAAACCAAAAGATGGTTTGGTAAAAGAGTGGAAATTCGATGATTATGAAGTTACAATAGGCGTTACTCCTTTGTAACTCACAATTTTTCTTTTTTTCTCATCCAGAGCAATAAATAAAAACTGTTTAGTGAAGATACTGCGTGGCGATGATTTAACCGTCCCAGTCGGATTGATGAAGAGTTCACGACAAAATGAGCCACAAAATCTATCTTTTTTTCTTCTTAAAGGTTGAAGTTTGACTGAAATGTAAAATTTTAATTAGTACACAAGGTTCAAAATAAGTGTGAACATCTCAAATACAGATTATACTACTGTTCTATATCACCAACCTGGTCACTTCAAACCAGTTAATACAATTAGAGAAATTGGAGAGTATATTTTTACCGGTAGTCAAGATGGTAGGGTATGTATTTGGGATAAAAAAATGGAAAAGGAGCTTGGATGCATATATGCACACAATGCACCTATTGTGGATATACAAAGCACTACAGATCAACAATTTCTAATAACTTCTGCTCAAGAACTTGTGCTAAAAATATGGTTTATGAGAAATTTTGAGTTTGCAGATTCTGTAAAAGGTCACATTTCAACTATGTTAGGTGCAAAAGCAGTAGACAAATACTTGATCAGTGCCAGTAAAGATTTGCAACTCAAGAAGTGGGAAATAGTAGAGAATAAACTTAAACTGATTGCAAAAAATCGTGTAATCTCCATGGATAAGTTTTTCATAGACAAAAACAGGTTATTTATATCTAGTACAGAAGGAGATAAAATCATTCTAGATGCTGAAAATTTCAAACAAGTTTCAACATTATTTGTAAGTGATACCAAAGTGTTGAGAGCTATTAAAAAAGCTTCTAAGTATGTAAAAGAATTTGCAAAACAAGATCCACACGCACTTCTTTTTAATATCTCAAGAAGAAACGGCTTTCCCACCTTAGCTTTTAAGGCAAAGTCGGAATTTATTCTACTTGGACATGAATTTGGTTTTGTATCTATCTGGGATAGAAGAACGTTGAAACTTATCAAAGCATTTTTTGTTCATGGAAAACACATTACAGGCATAGATAAACATGAAGATTACTTGTTTACCACATCTCTTGATTCTACTATTGCAAAATTTGATATCCATAAGCAGAAGTTAGTTAAAGCTGTTAATTTACCCAATAAACCCTATTCACTTCTAAAAACAGCTAATGATGAATTGATAGTAGGTTTAGAGAATGGTGATATCATTCTTTTTAACACCAATCTAGAAATCAAAAGGGAACACTCTGGTATAAAATTAATTACAGGAGCAGATATTACACCCACAAAACTGATTCTAGCTTTTAGTTCGGGTGAGATTCATGTACTTGACAATTCAAACTTGAAAATTGTTTCTAGCAAAAAATTGCATGATAAACCAATTCTTGGTGTATTTTATTTCGATGGCAATATAATCACAATAGGTGAAGATAACAAAATTCTAGTTTTGAATGAAGATTTAGAGATACTGAAGGATATTGAGTTCTCTAAAAGAAAATCAGACGTAAGAAGAGTTAAACATTATATCGCTTTAACACCTAATCATGTTTTTGATTTAAGAAAAAACGAAATTATCAAAGGGGAAATTTCTAGTGAAACAGATAAAGAACTGAAGTCAATCGAAGCTTTTGAAATATCTTTGATCAAGGGAGACATTCTACTTAAGATTCAACAAGATATTTTGAGGAATGAAATTTCAGCTGATACAAAAAATTACTATTCGCAAGAGATAATTGAATCATTGTCTGTTCTATCTAAAGCTTATGAAAAATCATACTACAAGCAAACTTCAGAATATACAATTCTCTCTAACGACATTGCGAATATACAATAAGCAGAATTATTTTTCAGTTGGTTTTGATGAATTATATTTCTCAAAAACTACATCCGATGTGTCTAGCCATCCAGAACGTAAAATCGGATCGGTATAGTCCTCAATGAAAACTACTCTCTTAATTCCAGCATTAATGATGGCCATTGTACAATTTCCACATGGACGAGTTGTAGAATAAAGTGTGGTTCCTTCTGAACTAATGCCCGCAGTAGCTGCTTGCAGAATTGCATTAAGTTCAGCATGAACAGCAGGACAAATTTCGTTCTTTTCTCCAGATTTTTCATAGAGTTTGGTACAGGTTGCCTTTGTACAATGATCTATTCCTCTGGGAACCCCATTATAACCTGTTGATATAATTTGATGCTTATTGTTTACTAAAACTGCTCCAACTTGCCTTCGTATACAATTGGATCTAGTTTTAGCAAGTTCGGCTATGTTCATGAAATATTCATCCCAAGATGGTCTAATTTGTTTTTGAGGAAATTCATCATTGTGTGTATTCATGGTTTATCGTAACTCCAATAGAATAATCAAAATTGTAGTATAAAATTATTTTGTGGCAAGCATTTTTTTAGCCTTATTAATGGTACCACTAACATTCATGATTTGAAATAAAATCTTTATATCTCTTATTTCTGTTATAAAAGCTAATACTGTAAGTAATTGAGACAAAGAAGTATGGGTACAACGAATGATACCTGTTTTGTCTTCTTCATTATAATCCTCGAAGTGTAACCCTGCACTTGATGAACCATATAATCCAAAGATAGTCTGATATGTTCTCCAAATTGAGGACTTAATTATTGATTCTTCGATCTTACTTGTATTTGAAATAAGGTGGAAAACAACATATCTGTCTCGATTAATTGTTACCAAATTCTAAACCTCCTTTATTCCTTCAACTATATGTGATTCATGTAGTTTGATAGTATTAGTAACAAGAACCTCAAGCTGTTTATCAAAAACGCAAGCTTTTGTTTTATTGTAAGAACTTTCTAGTAAGCTCCCTAATAATCGCATCTGGGAACCTGTTCTAAATTCCAAAGGAGATTTTGGTTTCATACTATAAACAAAAGGAGCATTGGTTGAATAAATTAATTTCATTAGTTTTTTTCCTTTTCTCAAGACTTCACTTAGTTCTCTGTCGGTTTTAGTGTTTATTAAGGATGAAAGATTAATTTCAAAGATTTTATTATTCTGTTTCACAACTGAACATAAGGCATAATCAATAAATTCAGAATTTTCTAGGATTTCAATGGAGATATAATCAATTCTTCTATCTTGTGCAGCCCATTTCAAAGTATTTCTGTCCTTTGAAAACAAAGAAATTATCTCATATTGATTTCTAATAGATCCTAATTCTTTCTTTATTTTGTCTATTGAATTATCATTTAGAGTTTTGCGGGATACAAGAAGAGATGTTATTTTATCATTTGAAGAGAGCAGTTTCTTAATATCGAATTTTAGCTTCTCTGAAGCATTACCTTCTGATTTAATTTTCTCATAAATAGAATTTGCGGTTATTAGAGAAAACTGGTCTGATTCCATGGATTCTAGAAATGAATTTCTAGTCTTTATAGACATACCATCAATCGCAAGTAAAAATATTTTTAATTTAGCTGCGATTTCAAGGAATTCTGTAAATCTACTTGTATCATTTAAGGAAATATTATTTTCAAAAGTAAGAAAATTGTCCCCTTTAGAAATCACTTTGATCGACATTTAATATCCCCTTATTGGTGAATTTGAGTTGAAAATCAACTTCAAAAATCTTCCCTATCTGGAGAAGCTTCTGATGACAAAGAGACAAAAGTTAATAAACTCGTCTTAAAAATTTCAATAGAACATAGTAACCCTTACTTTGTTTAATATATTACGATTTAGCTTACGCGAATAAGATACAAGGAGATACATCAGATGGGTCTGTATGAAAGAATTTGGAAAGACGATAAAAATAGAACTCTTCTACTAAGCGTCATCATTCTACTTGCAACTTTGATACTAGCTATAATGTTTGCTAGTTGGGATTATATAAACGCACCTGCTTGGCTACAAGGATTATACAAAGAAGTAATCGTAGGTGAACCAATTAGCTATAATGCAGGATTGACCATATTGACTGCAGTTCTTATATCGATATTTTACTTCTTTTTACTAATCGCCCTTGCTACACTTAGTGAAATTCGTGCAAATCTTCCTTCATGGGGAACATTCATTATTCCAGTAGTTATCTCAATATTAGTAACATGGATGATAACCTCAATCAGTCCTACAGGAGTGGGAGGAAACTCAAATTACAATTCCGGAATGCAATGGACTTTGTTTGGGATCCTCGTTGTCGTAATTTTCTTATCAATTATCTATATCTTCCTAACTGAACCAGGTGACGAGGAAGAAGAAAAAGGAAAGGATAAGAGTAAGAAGAAAAAATGATTTTTGGGATAATTCCCATTAATATTTTATTTTAATTAACTTGAACTAACTTCAGAAACAAGTTCTTCTAAGGGTTTATTACCTTGCTTAGATACTTTCATATTAATCTGATAAGAACTTTCAGAGAAGATATTTCCTCTAACAGATTTCTTTACACGTCTACCTTTTCGTGTAACCTTATAGCCAATTCCGCCCCTAAGCAGATATTTTCTTCTACCAGAACCTTGAATATTAGATCTGTGTGGGAAACCATCTCGATCACTTCCACCTGTAATGACAAATTCCCATGACGGTAAGCCTATCAAATTGCCATCTAATTTGCTCCCAATCTTCAATCCAATGATAGAGTTTGCTTGGGCATCCCTGATTATTTTTGTGTAACATTTACCTGTTTTATCACCGATATTAAGTTTTAATTCGAGTTGTCCTGTTTTTTGCGACATTCTTTACACTCCATTGATATAAGGTTCTGTAAATTTGTATGTTAATCTATAGCCAAATGTTTTGTTTTTAACAGTTTTTATCTTTAACTAAATTGAAAAAGCTAAATATAGCTAGAAAAATCAACTAAAATAAAGGTTTTTTTGTCCATTTTGTTACCAAAATATGAGTAAGATTATTCAGCCAAATTTAAATACTCAATAGTTACAATATACCTTAACCGAGTAAGGTGCCGTTATGCCTCCACAACCGATTAATGTTACCACAAGTTCCGAAACTTCTCTTCCAAGGTGTCCTGACTGCAATTCTACAAAACTTACATTTGATGCAACAAGAGGAGAAGTAAGTTGTGGCAATTGCGGGTTAGTCGTAGAAGATTCTTATATTGATCAAACAGCAGAATGGAGAGCATATTCAAAAGAACAACATGTTAAACGAGCTAGAACAGGAACCCCAAAGAATCTTTTGACTTATGATCATTATGGAACATTGATTGATTACTCAAACAAAGATATATTCGGAAATTCTTTGTCTCCAGAAAAAGCTAGCCAAATGTTCAGATTACGAACATTGCAAAGAAGAGCAGTTTTGCAATATGGTACTGAACGAAATCTCCTTAGAGCTTTAAACGAAATAAAAAGAATAAGTAGTCAGCTCAATTTAACAATTAAGGTTCGCGAAACAGCTGCACTAATTTACAGAAAGATTTTAAAGACAGGATTGGTTCGTGGAAGATCCACAGAAGCACTTGTTTCAGCTGCACTATATCTTTCTTGCAGATTACATAAACAACCAGCAACTTTGGAAGATGTAGCTGATAAAACCCGCCTTAGCAAAAAGAAATTAGCAAAAAATTTCAGATTATTGCTTAAGCATTTGGATTTGAAGATGCCTCTAGCAAGTCCTGAGAGCAGTATAGCTAAATTTGCATCTTTACTAAATTTTGAACCTAAAATATTGAATGATGCGCAGTTCATTCTTTCCCAAGCAAAAGCTGCAAAAATTACAGTAGGTAAGAACCCCAATTCACTAGCAGCTGCTGCACTGTATATATCTGCTCTACAAAATAAAACAAAATGCCCTCAAAATGAAATTGCTAGAATCTGCCAAATCACAGAAGTTACTTTGAGAAACAGATATAAAGAGTTTATTAGGGTTTTAAATCTAAAAGTTAGTTTAAATTAACTTACTTCGATACTTTTTCTATTGTAATTCCTTTTACCTCTGCAATTGATTCAAGTATTTCTTTGATTTCTTCAATATCTTTAGTTAAATCTTTTTCTTGCAGAAATCCTTCCCAGAAGCATCTATTCTCTACTAAACATAATCCAGTGCTGTAAATGACTTTAGTTGAGAATTCCGAAACCTTAGTCATTATTTTTGCTACAATTTCAGGGGTTAAGGGGTAAATTTGAATGCTTAGTTGATAAACATCTGAAACAACAGGAAAGAAATAAATAGCACGAGCATTCATTGAGTAAATTCCAAGAATGTTGCTAGACTCGGTAATCTTTGAAAGTGCAACTTTTACCTGATTCTCTATTTTTATGTCATTAGTTGTATCGTAGATAGATGAGTAAGTTAATTCTTCCATTTTTTTCACCGGATTGCATTTAACGAAATAGTATTTTCGTTTATCTATTAAAATAAAGGATTAAATGCATTTAAACTCTTTCATTATCTAAAAGAAGACAAAAGCCATCTTACCGAAAAAGACAAATAAACAGCTGTATAAATGAATCCAATGGAAATTTATTTTATCACCCATAATCCTTCTAAATTTGAAGAAGCTGCAGAATTATCTAACAATCTTAAAATAACAATTCAATGGAAGAACATTGAATATGAAGAACCTCAAGAAGACAGTTTAGAGATTATAGCAAAAAAGAGCTGTGAAAGAATCTTAGAAAGGTATGACGACTTCGCAAATCTTGTTTTCTTTCTTGAAGATGCGGGGTTGTTCATTGATTCACTGAATGGTTTTCCTGGTCCATATTCTTCCTATGTTTACAATAAACTAGGGAATGATGGTATCCTTAAACTAATGAAAGAGAATGAAAATCGGAGCGCATTTTTTAAATCAATTGTAGCTTTTCATTCAAATAATGAGGTAAATTTATACGAAGGAATAACCCAAGGAGAGATCACTTTATCAAAACAAGGTAAAGGAGGTTTTGGTTTTGATCCTATTTTTAAACCAAATGGTAGTAATCAAACCTTTGCTGAAATGACGCTAACAACCAAGAATTTATATTCTCATCGTCAAAAGTCACTTCGAGAATTATTCACCTCGTTAACCGCTTAAATTATTAAATTGGTGAAACAAATGGCAAGAATTCATGCAAGAAGAAGAGGTCAAGCTAGTTCAACTAGACCTTATAGGAATCAACCTCCAGAATGGATGGTTCACGATAAGAAATTTATAACTAAGAAAATAGAAGAGTTAAGAAGACAAGGTCAGTCATCTGCTATGATTGGAGTTATCCTACGTGATCAGTATGGCGTCCCAAATGTTAAAGAAGTTCTGGGAGTTAAAGTTTCCAAGATACTAGAAGAGTTAGAGTTAACACCCAAATATCCAGAAGATCTTGTAAATCTAGTTAAAAGAGCTACCAATCTTAGAAAACATTTAGAGGATAATAAGAAAGATCTTCACAGCAAACGCGGTTTACAACTAATAGAGTCTAAAATTAGACGTTTGGTCAAGTATTATAAGAAGAAGGATGTCTTTCCATCTACCTGGAAATATGATCCAAAAACAGCGGGTCTTCTTTTATAGGATACGATATTCTTTTATTTTTTCGATTCTTTTTCATTATATAGAATAGTGATTGTCTAATGTCAAAAGAAGAATTTTCATTCGATAACTACTCGAAATTAAAAGAAGAATGCGTTAAAGTAGCATCATTTCTGAGTAGTAACGAAAGTACTATTGCAATTATAGTTAAAGCACATCCGGATAACATTAGTGCCGCCGGAATCATACTCTCGTGTTTAGGAAAATCTGAGAAAACAGGAAGCCATGCAATCATATTGAGCAATTTTGAGGACATTGAGAGTAGAATCAATAAAACAAATTATTCAACATACATATTCATAGGATTTGAAGAGAAGGAACTTCCTGATAAACTCTTGAAGGATGAAAAGAAGAAAATCATCATAATAGAATATAATTTAAAATTAGATAAAAGACTGAAAATTCCTTGGGAAAATCTCCAAGTATTATCTCTGAAATCATTCGAATTGAATTCTAACTTACTATCTAATTCAGGAATAGCTTACCTAATAGCTAGTGGTTTTAATGATAACCATTACAAATATGCGGGATTAGCTATTTTGGGTAGTTTAGCAAGGAAACAGATTGATCAAAAGAGTCAAAAATTAATTGGGATTAACTTGTTGATTTTAGAAGAAGGTAAAGAAAACAAAGTTCTGAAAGAAATAATCGGTACAAGAATTCCAGGAAGAGAAAGTCAACCTATCCACTTAGCTTTGAAATATTCAAATAATCCATTCTTTCCCGGGTTAACTGGAAATGAGAGTGCTTGTACATCTTTTATTTCAAAATTGGGAATTTCAATGAAAGATCAAGATGGTAATTTTAGAACGATTTCCACTTTAACTCCGGATGAGACAAGATTACTAAATACAGGATTAGTTTCGCTTTTAGATGGAGAGATTGACAAATTACTAGGACCCATTTATATCCTAGAAACTGAAACAAAGAAAGATCAAACGCGGAATATTGAAGAATATTTATGGCTTCTTAATGGTGCCATCCAATTGAAAAAATATGGTTTAGCTTTATCAGTAGTTCTTGGGGACAGAGAGAATTTATTCGATAAGCTCATGAGAGAGTTAAGTAATTATCATGGTAAAGCAACAACTATTATTGAAGAAATCATTCAAAATCCCGAAATTATAGAAGAGTTACAATATTATCGGTTGATGAGAAACCAAGATTTCTTTGAGCTTGAATCTGCACCCTTTGTTATAAAAGCCTTAGTAGATAGCAATATTATTCCTATTGATAAACCAATTATTTTACATATCAAAGAGGATAAAGAAAACTATCTATTTGTGCATGACTCTCCTGAGCATATGAAAAAAGGATATCTGTCTTTTCAGATCTTTCAGGATTTAAGAAAAAAAGAAATTATTAAAGAATCAACAATAAAAGGGGATATTGACTTCTTCCATATTAATATCAAAGAAGAATCTTTGGAATTAGTTCTACAGGAATTAGAAAAAGCATTAGCTTATCATCACAAAGGCAAAGATTCTGATAAAAAGTAGTTATTTGGGGGTTGTTTGATGGATTCAGAAGAAACAATTATTACTATCTCTATAGAGTTTTTAGATAAGAAATTTGCTGGAATTATCTTAAAATCATTAGAACCAGAGAATAGACAAATTGATGATAATAGCGACATTCAAATGACATTAGAAAACCATAAATTATTCATAAAATTCACTTCTTTTTCTTCATTGACTACGATTAGAAATACCTTGGATGATATTTTCAATACCATTAGCACTAGTGAGAACATTTACAGAACTTTAAGAAGAAAACAAGACTAAATTGAATCCGTTAAACCATTTCTATCTAAACATAATATTTAAAACGCGATTAAAGAAGAAGGAAACCAACATAATTGAGGTTAAACCTTTGTCATCTCGAAGACCAACCAGAAAATCAAAAGGAAAAACAAAAGTTGTAGATAAATGGAAAGAGAAATCTTGGTATGAAGTAAACGCAGCAAGTTACATTGTGGAGAAATCCTTAGGTGAAACTCCTGCAAGCGAGCCAGAAAAACTAATTGGTAGAGTTATAGAGATGGCTAGACTTGGTGTTGCTGACGATATTTTCTATGACATTAATCTAAAAATACGATTTCGAATTACCAATGTAGAAGGAAATGTTTGTAGAACTGAATTTGACGGTCATGAAATTGCTAAAGAACAAATTAGATCCCAAATACGAAGAAACCGTTCAAAGATTGAAGCAATTCAAAATGTAATTACAAATGATAGAGCAAGATTGAGAGTTTCATCAATTGTTATCACACCGATGAGATGTGGTACCAGTACTCAAAAAGTTGTTAGAAAAGTAATTGTTGACCTTGTTAGAGCCAAAGCTAGAGGACAATCATTTGTTGAGTTTTCTCGAAGTATGGTGAATGGTGAAATTGCTTCTGAATTAAAGAAAGAGGTATCACAGATATTCCCATCAGTATTAGTAGATGTCAGAAAAAGCAAAGTTTTGGTACTACCAGAAGCAAAAGCATAATTTGATTTCAATATCATTTACTTTCATTTCAAATCTGCAGAAATTCACTTTACTGCAGACACTATTTTTACAACATCATTGTTCTGAAGCTCGTAATCAGCACCTATACGTCTACCTGAGGGTGCTAAACTTCCGTGGATGAAGTTTTTAGCAAAATCGGTATGAACCTTGCCAGCCAATTCAATTACAGTTGTTCCTTTAGGAACCAAATAAGCATCTGGTAAGACATTACCTGATTTATCTGAAAGTTTGGAAACATCTTCAACGGGGTAAACAACAATCATATTCAGTAAATCAAAAACTACTTTGGTTAAAACATCTTGAACACCAGTTGAGCCATATTTCTCTAATAAATCAGCTTTTATTCTGGAAAGAAGTTGTTTTTTACTGCCACCGAGTTTTTCCTCATCAAGTATTGTAAAATTAGAATCACCTTGAACATATTTAATAGTATTCTCTTCTTGCTCAGTTCTCAGAAATACTTCAGCTAGAGCAGATACAGGGAATACTTCGGAATCTAATTCATTTTGTAGTTTCTTGTAATTTTCCTCTGAAGTTGGTTGATCAATCTTATTTGCTACCACCACAATGGGTTTTGATTTTTTCCTGATAGTAGTTATGAGAGCATCAAGACTTTCATCCCATGTTTTCACAACATCATCGACAATACCCACTTCGCGAATCGCTTCGTCAATGTGATGTCTCTTGATAGCAAGTCCTGTCAATTTTTCGTATAACAAAACAGAAAAACGGAGTTTTTCAGCTGCAGCTTTCTTTTTCATTACTTCATAGTCTCTTAGAATTATTGATTTTATCCAAGCATCTATTTCCTCTTCGAGAAAACTTACATCTCGTAAAGGATCCCAACTGCCTTTGTCAATCTGATTGCCTTCTGCATCAAGAGAACCACTGGCATCAATAACATGTATCAAAACATCAGCTTGCCTTAAATCGTTAAGAAATTTGTTCCCTAATCCCCTTCCTTCTGAAGCACCAGGAACTAAGCCTGCTACATCTAGGATTTGTATAGGGAGGAATCGAATTCCATCTTTACAAATGGAGTTTTTTGGATTATCTTTAACATCCAATTCTTTGCAAACACAATTACTCTGCACATAGGCGGTTCCTCTGTTTGGATCCACGGTAGTAAATGGATAATCGCCAACTTTTGCATTTACCATAGTAAGAGCATTTAGAAAAGTGCTTTTACCACAACTAGGCTTACCAACTATTCCAACTAACATTACTATTCAAGAATCTTCTAAAGATAAAGACTTTTTGTATTAGAAGATATTAACAAGAAACGGCAAAATAATACTTAAACTCAATCTTTTTTAGTAAGCTAACATTCCGTTTCATATGTCCCAAAGAAAGGAATCAAGAGATAGTGAAGGAGATAAAGAAGATTTCAAGATTCATTTTCCAGTTCTTTTCAAAGAGATTGTAGAAGGAGAAGACAAGATAGACGAAGAGGAGATTAGAACTACAAAAGGTTTGAAGATAATCAGGAAATTTACTGGATATACACCTAGCGTAGTTGATTTTATTTGTCGTTGTTCATCAGAAGAAGAAGCTATGGAGATAATTGAGTATATGCTCTCAAAAGGAGACATCTCAGAAAATCATGCTAAAGAGCTAAAGAAACAATTAAATGAAAGGGGACTAGATTTTTTTGGAGAGCACAGAGCTCCAGGATTTTACGAGAAGGTATAAAAGAAGAAAGAGAATTACTCTTTCTTATAAGCTATTTCACCATTTATGAAAGTGAGTTGATTTTCAGCATAAAAGTCTTCTAATGGGTGGCTTGACCAAATAACTAGATCTGCATCTTTACCCTTTTCAATGCTGCCCAAACGATCATCAACACCAATCATTTCTGCTGCATTAATAGTGACTGCTTTGAGCGCTTCATTAATTGGGAGACCACACTTAATAGCCATACATGGTAAAATTTGGAAATATCTCAATCTAGTAAAAGAATCGCTTTGTATTGAAATCTTTACTCCTGCTTTCCAAAGAATTCCAGGTGTTTCAAAAGATATGTTACGGAGCTCAACTTTTTCAAACCCAACTAGTGAAGGACCAACAGAAACTCCAAAGCCTTTTTTGGCTATAAAATCTGCAATTTTATGTCCTTCTGTGGCATGAATAAGCATCATATCTATGTCGAACTCTTCAGATAGACGGATAGCGGTTTGAATATCATTGGCGGCATGACAGTGGAAATTCAAAGGTATCTCTTTCTTCAACACTTTTACCAATGCTTCTTTTCCTAAATCTCTTTCTGGTTCAGAAGGTATTTTATCAAATTCACCTTTCTCTTCTGCTTGTTTCTTCTTTTCTTGGTAATCCTTCCATTTATTGGCATAATTTTGAGCTTCAACAAACGCCTTTCGGAAAACTGCTGCAGTTCCCATACGTGTTGAAGGTTGTTTCTTTTCTGTTCCATAAGCTCGTTTTGGATTTTCTCCTAAAGCAGCTTTCATCGAAGAAGGTGTTTTAACTATCATTTCATCCAGAATTTTATTTTTACTAAATGTTTTAATTATCGTATCAGTTCCACCAATTACATTTCCACTCCCTGGCCCAGTCTGAATAGTAGTGACTCCACCAATTCTAGCTTCTTCAAGTCCTGGATCTTCAGGATTGATAGCGTCTAAAGCTCTAACATAGGCTGTTGTTGGATCTGTCATTTCATTTCCATCAAAACCTGCCCAACCAACACTTCCATCAAACAGACCTTGGTGAGTATGAGTATCTACAAAACCTGGCAACACACACTTTCCTTCTGCATTTATTACTTCAAATCCTTCAGGAACTGGAATATCTCCTTCGACAATACTATCTATTTTTCCATTCTTTACTAATATTGTTCCTTTCTCTATCACAGTCTCGTTTTTATCTACAGTGAATATCTTTCCATTCTTAATTGCGTAATTCATATTAATTAATCTCTTTCAAAGTATTTTTTAAATGGATTCCTTGCAATATGAATTTTTTTTGATTTGAACCTCAAAGAGGAAGGGTTTAAAAGTTGAATTATGTAGTTATCTACAGTGAAAGCTTATGACATCAGGTTTAGTAGATCGATTAAAAGAATTCGGCAAAGAAATGAAGGATTGGGATAAGAAGAAAACAAGTGTAAATGGGGTTAAAATCGTCAAACTACCTAGTAAAGGAGACGAAAACAGTTTTGGATTAGAAATCATCCCCGTTAATGATGAAGGAATTCCCTTGAAGAGAAGAGGAAAAGGTCTCTTTATCACCTCTCTTGAACAGTGGGAAGCATTCAAAGCCATTTTTAACAACGATAAAGCTTTTGATTTAATTGATAGTATAAACAAAATGCGAAAAGCTAGAATATCAGTTGTTGAAGAAGATTCTGAAGAAGAAGTTTTTGAAGTATAAGCATGTTCCACGGGTGTTAATAACAAATGAAGGTAGTTATACTAGCTGCAGGAGAAGGGACTAGGTTACAACCTTTAACAAGCAACACCCCAAAACCTCTACTAAAAGTTCTAGGAGTTCCAATTTTAAAAAGACTTATTGATAGTTTTCTTGAAAATAATGTTCGCTCGTTTGTTATTATTACAAATTACCTTGAAGAGAGAATCAAACAGTATTTATCAGAGCAATTTCCTTCCTTAGCTTTTTCCTTTGTTCATCAAAAAGAAATTAAAGGCACAGGTAATGCTTTTCTTCTAGCTGAATCGCAAATTCAGGATGAGTTTTTCCTTGGAGTATATGGTGATTGTCTATATTCGGAATCACTTATCAAGAAATCAGTTGAAGCAGCTAGAGAAGGTATTATCTCTATAGGGGGAAAATTCACAACAGATATCGAAAATTTCGGTATTATAGTTGAAGATAATGAAGGAAAACCAGCAACAATTGTGGAGAAACCTAAAAGAGAAGAAATATCTGAAGGATATGCTAATATAGGAATTTATTCCTTAAACAGAGAAATTTTCAAGATTCTTCATGATCAAGAAGATAACAACAAGATATCTGTGAGAGGAGAGTATGAAATTCCTGATGCAGTTAATGTTCTTTTGGAAGAAAAAAAATATAAAACACAACTAGTAAAACTAGAGGAAAATGATTACTGGTTTGATCTCGGTCGCCCTTGGTCGCTTCTTGAAGCTACTGAGACATTACTATTGCAAATGGATCAAAAAATAGAGGGAATCGTTGAAGAGGGTGTGCATCTCAAGGGAAAAGTAGTGGTTCAAAAAGATGCCATTCTACGTAGTGGTACTTATGTTGAAGGACCCGCATATTTTGATGAAGGAGCAGATATAGGACCCAATTGTTATATAAGAAAATTTTCCTATTTTGGGAAAAACTCAAAAGTAGGTAATGGATGCGAAGTAAAAAATTCAGTCTTAGGTGACAATACTCATGCTGCTCATCTATCATACATCGGTGATTCCATATTAGATGAAAATTGTAACTTTGGTGCAGGAACCATTACTGCAAATCTCAGATTAGATAAAGGTAGCATTCCAGTAACTATTAAGGGAAAGAGAGAAGATAGTGGGAGAAGGAAACTGGGGACAATTGTAGGTGCAGGGGTCGAAACAGGTATTGGTGTCTTGATAATGCCTGGAATTAAAATAGGCAAAGGTTCATGGATAGGGGCAGGAACTATAGTTAATGAGAACATACCAGAAGACTCCATATTCTTTGGAACACAAAAGTATACTCTGAAAAGGAAAAAAAACGATGCAGATTAAGGAGCAGAATGCAATAAGAAAAACTTGGACTTCGGATAAAGTAAAAATTGGATTATTGTATCCAAATACTTACCGAGTAGCTATGACAAGTTTAGGGGTGCAACTGCTTTATTTTCTTTTTAACAGCTGGGAAGATTTTATCTGTGAGCGCATTTTCAAACCTTTGGATCCAAAAATTCACCCTTATTCACTTGAAAATCAGAGAAGTCTATCCGATTTTGACATAATTGCTATATCATGTCAGTTTGAGCACGACTATGTCCAAGCTATTGAATTACTCAAGAGAGGAGGAATAGATTCAGATGTGCGAAATAGAAAGAAAGATGATCCCCTTATCATCTGTGGAGGACCCTCTGTAACCGCAAATCCCTTTCCGGTATTATTCTTGGGTGATGCATTTTTTCTAGGAGATATTGAACCTATTTCTCAAGAAATGATGTTTGCTTCTCAGAATCCAACTAAAGAGAGCAGGATTGAAGCTTTAGCATCTATTGATGGGATGATTGCTTACGGTCACCATTTCAATGATAGAAGTGATTGGATAGGTGAACGTAAGAGAAGTGTCAAATTAGAAAATCTTTCAGAAGGATTCTATCCAATCACACAAATCATACCAGAAGGAGTGAAGGGTACCAAGAATGAACCTATTTTTGGTAAATCTTTCTATTTGGAAACCGATAGAGGATGTTCAGAAAGATGTATGTTTTGTTTTGTAGGCCATTGTCGGTTCCCGCGAACGGCTAGAAGTTTAGATTCACTTATCGACATAGTTGACAGAGCAAGTGAAGTAAATGATTTTGATAAAGTAGTATTATATGGTAGCGCAATTGCTCAATCAGATAGCCTAGAAGACTTAATCGAACACATTGTCTCAAAAAATTACGAAGTTTCTTGTTCTTCAATAAGATCAGACTATCTAACAGAAGGAGTGTTGAAAGCATTGAGGAAAGGTAAACAAAGAACAATATCTTTAGCACCTGAAACCGGTGATGAACGATTACGTATGGCTTTGAATAAGAGAATGACTGATGAATCAATTTTTACTTCACTGAAACTCGCATGGGAAATAGGATTTCGAAAACTCAAACTATATATGATCTATGGTTTTCCTTGCGAGCCTTTAGAAACGAAGGAGGAAACAATTGATTTTGTTTCAAAGATCAGAAAGAATTATTTTCCTACAGGTAGAATCAACATCTCTATGAACCAATTCATAACAAAAGCTCAAACACCCCTTCAGTTCTCCCCTATGCTTCCAATAAAAGAATCGAAAACTATTCAAAAATGGTATAGAAGTCAACTATATCAAATAAAGAATATACAAGTGTCATTATATGGTCCAGAGTGGGCGATTATTCAAAGAATTTTATCACTTAGTGACCACGACTATTTTCCGATAATTCAAGATGTAGCTGAAATTGGTGAAACTATAGGAAATTGGAAAAAGATTCTAAAACAATATGAAAGCGATTTGGATCAGGAAGCAAGCTGGAGTTACAAAACAGAAGAATCACTTCCTTGGGACAATATTACTCCAGATCTTCAAAAAAACTCATTGATTTCAGCTTACAATAGATATATGCAACAAATAGATTGTAAGGAATAGACATTGATTGATATTACTTTGAGGAATTACTGATGGATATAGAATTCCCAACAACTACAGTAGAAGCAAAGAAGTTTCAAGAAAGAATTGTAGAAGATATTATTCTCTCTGACAGTTTTTCAAAATCCACTATTGTTGGAGCTTTTGATATTGCTTATAAAGAAGATACAGCATTTGCAGCAGGAGTAATCTATGATAGTATTGCAAAGTCAGTTATTGAACAACAAACCATTTCTGCTAGAGTGGAATTCCCATATATTCCAGGTTATCTTTTCTTAAGAGAAGTCCCCCACTTTCTTACTTTATTAAACAAAGTAGATAACATACCAGATATTATGATAATTGATGGTCACGGAATTGCTCATCCAAGATCTGCAGGATCAGCTACAATATTTGGAATTATGACAGATATTCCGTCAATAGGAGTAGCTAAAAAACCTATGAGATATTTCAAATACAATAAAACAAACTTGAACCATTTAGATAGTATTTCTATAAAACACAATCAAGTAGGTTTCAGACATAATTTCGAGAAGAAGTGGAATCCCATTTATATCTCTCCGGGTCATAAAATTTCTCTTGATTCTTCTTACAACATTGTCGAAGGATTACTAACTAGTAGATTCAAATTACCCATCCCTCAACAACTCGCTCATCTTTTAGCAGCAAGCTTCAAAAAAAACATATAAAATATATCGTTACTATCATTTTGAAACTTCGGCAAAAATCTAAACAACTAAATTTTTATAGTCTTTTTACGTCTAGTTACTCATAATTGTGTAAGTAAGTAAACTAATAAAAAACAATTCAGTATCCGCTAAAATTAAGGATTTTCTATGTTTTCTACTATAAAAATAATCAAGGATTCATTAAAAAACCTCTAATACATAAAAAACACATTAAAATACACGATTATCATTAAAAGTTTAGAAGAACTTCTAATTTAATTATAAATCAATTAGAAGAGAAATGTGCAAATTTATAAACTCTTTATCGTAGAAACTGCTTTTTTTGTATGTTTGTCTTGTGAGCTCAAAAATTTGAGAAAAAGGCTTGAAACTCAACATATCATTGCTCTAACTCGAAACCAATTTTAAATAAGTTTAAAAAGAGAATATATCGATTGATGATTAATCAAGTAAAGAAATGGTTTATATGGCAGTAACTCTTGAAAAACCGATGATAAATCAAAACCTTTTGACTGGATTACCTCCCAGTGCAGTTACGATTTATAAAATAGTTATTGGAAGAGGTCCAATTACTAGCAGTGAAATTGTAGACTTGTGCAGTTTAGCACCAAGAACAGTTCGTCATGGATTAAAACTTTTAGTACGTGCAAGTTTAATACAGAAACTACCTCATTTACTTGATATGAGATCATGCAAGTTCTATGTTGATTAATCATATCAACAAAACGTAATTTTTGTAAAAAGAATGGAAAGTAGAAGTTAACTTAAACCTCTACATCACTTGAATGGAATAAAACATCTCTATTTATTGCTGATTTAAATAATCCTAGAAGCAAGTCATTGGTTGTTCTAATTGCGATTGGAACAGAATCAGATGTGAGGAACGCAAATATTGCTTCATTATTACCATCCAAAATCCCACAATAAACATCTTTCTTATCATAGTGTTTAAGCTTCAATCCTGTAAATCTTTCAGCTAAAGGCCTGAGCAAAGGTTGATGTCTTTTATCGAAATATGAAACCAACGTAATTCTTTGAGCTTTAGTATATTGCATCATTTCTTTCAAAAGATCTTCATCTACATCAGGTGTTACTAACAAAAGTTCGTATTTTGATCTCATAGCAATATCAGTTATACTTGCTTTTATTGCTTCATCACCAACGATAATTGAAGTATTATGTTGTCCGTCTAATGAGTAGGAGGATGCAGCTGAATCTACTTGTCGGAGCTCATCTTCTCGGGTATTGATAACTTGATAGAAAGTCATAGCTTTTTCCATTAATGATTCAAGTTGTGATACTAGTATTTCATCTACATCTTTGATTACAGATGCTACTTGGGATACAAGAGTATTGATTTGTATTTCTTCACCTTCTGTTACTTGTTTTATTATCTGATCTTTTTGATCATCCTTGTGTTCTTTCAAGTTCTGTTTTACAGAAGTTAGCTGCATGGCTAACTCATTCTGTTTATCAGCAGTACGTTGTTTGAACTGATCCAGTGAGGTTTGAATTTTCTCTTTTAATTCCAGAGCCATTTTTTCTGCATCTTGTTTAGATCTCGTGAGTTCCTTTATTGTATCATTTTGTATTTTATCAATTATCTGAGTTTTTTCAATATCATGCAAACCAAAGTCTGTAAGAGTTTGTTCTTTTGTAGATGATAATCGCTCTTTTGTTGTTGTTTTGAGTTGTTCAGTAACTTCTAAGCAAGAATCAAACGAAGAAGCAGCAAATTTCTCAACTTGGTTTTGTATCAAATCAATTAGATTATTTGGTAGAAGATCAATTTTCTCGATTTCAGTGCCAGTAAGTTCATTCTTCTTTGTCCTAATGGTAGTTTCACCAGCAATTTGAAATCGTTCTAATTTAGAACGTATATTATCTCTTACATCATTTAGTGAAAGAACATATTGGTCAATTAACTGTAACCCATTTTCATTAAGATCATTAGCCAGATTTCTGATAGTATCTCTTGCATCAGATAGTGGAGCTTCAATTTGCTTTCTAGCTTTTCCTAGTTTCAGAACTGCAGAGGTATCAATTGAATTAAGTGCTTCAGCGATTTTTGAGGACAAAAAATTAGTCTGTCTATCAATTTGTTCAACACTTCTTCGAAGCTCTTGAGTCTGTTTTATTTGCTCGGAAAACAATGAATTAACTTCATTTGATAATTCTTCTGTGACTTTCTTTGATTCTGAGGTCCAAGAATTATATGCTTCTTCCCAGATTTTATTATAATTATCAACAAATGATTCTTGTGTCTGAGTTACTTGACCTACTAATTCTTTGAGTACATTATCCAGTTCTGGTGCTAGTTTTTCTAAAAATTCACTGTGATTCTCAGAATGAGCATCTAAACCATTGCAAATAATCTGTGACAGATTGTCATGAGCTGTATTAATTTTCTCTTCGGTTGCTTGAATCAACACTTCATTGTTTTGTCTGGCAGAATGATGAAATTGTTTAACAAAAGCATTTAATTCTTGAATAAAAGTTTCCAGTTGTGTAGAAAACAATAATGGTTGGTCCATGACTCTGGATAAGTATCCTTCAATTTCACCACTACTTTCAGCTACAAATTCAGATACTGTATTTTCAGCTTGGTCACTATATTCAACATAATTTTGATAGAGTGTGTCAACAACTTGCTTAATCAGACCACTTACAACATGGATATCGAATACGGTTCCTTCACCTGTTAATTCTAAAGTTCCACCGAATTTTGTTTTCTTCTGCTGATAATCTTCTTTGGAAGATTTGAGAGCTGTAATAACTCCATCTAAAGAATAAAGAGAATCTTTCTCAATCACTATGTACTCCTTCAGAAATGGCAGCATACCAAAATATTGAGGCGTTTTACCAGCTACTTTTTTTAGAAATCCTAACTCTTCTAGATTTTTTACAGACTGGATGAGTGTTAAGGGGTCAATTCCTGTTACAACTAGTAATTCACCAATTGTAACTTTACCAAGACCTAAGGTAGCCGAATAAACCTTGATGTCGGTTTCGTTAAAACCAATTCGAGTTAATAATGGCGGAAGAATATCAATTTTTGACATTTAAATCATCCTTAATTTTTCTTGATTTTACTAGGTAGTTATTTACTACATAAGTATTGTTACAATAAAGAGATAAGAAAATCTACTTAAAAAGAATTTACAAAAGGCAAAGAAGATTTAAACACTTTAGCTTTCTTCAACGCCATTTCTAGGACAAAAATCTAGCAAAAAACACTCTTGACATTTTGGATTTTGCGCTTTACAGATGGCCCGTCCGTGAGAAATAAAGAGATGAGTAATTCGACCCCATTTCTTTTTAGGGATTATTTTCATTAGATCAAGTTCAATTTTTAAAGGATTTGTCTGTTTTGTAAAACCCAATCTATAAGAGATTCGTTTCACATGAGTATCTACAGCTATACCTTCATGAATCTTAAACCAATCATTAAGAACAACATTGGCAGTTTTTCTACCTATTCCGGGCAATTTAGTCAATTCATCGATAGTTGTAGGTACTTGAGAGTCATAAGTATCAATTATTTTTCTTGACATACCAGTTATTGATTTTGCTTTATTTCGGAATAAGCCAACTTTTGAGATTGCTCGTTCTATTTCCTCAAGAGGTGCATTGGCAAAAGAATATGGTCCTGGGTATTTCATAAAAAGATCTTTAGTAATAGAGTTTACCTGTTTATCCGTACTTTGTGCACTTAAAATAGTAGCCACAAGCATTTGGAAAGGGGAAGAGTAATTGGCTAAACCACCTCTGAATTCTGGATATGCTGTTTCTAAGAGTTGCAGAATGGTTTTTCTTTTCTCTCCAGCTACAAGATTCATTAGGAAAAAGAATAATAGCTCTATTTTATATCTTTTGAAGAAAAAACTGTGAAATTTTTGTAATTCATCAACTTTTAAAAATTATAATACGATTATTAGAACGAATTTAGGTGTATTATCATGAAAAATCCTTTTAATAAAATAACTAAAGAGCAGTGGAAGGAAATTGGATATCTGCTTTTGAAAAGCTTAATATTCACTGGATTGTTTGCAATTCTCCATTATCTATATACTTTGAACAATAATCCATTCTTTCAAGCAATATCAGGAAAAGATGAATCAGTTTTCCAACACTTGAAAATGGGCGCATTTGGATATCTACTTTTAATTGGAATTGATTATCTTATTGTAAGAAAGAAAATTGAGAATAAGAGCTCGTTTGTATATTCTAGACTATTATCAAGTTTGTTGGTACCTTGGATGATTTTCGTTATTTGGTACTTGGTTCCTGCAATTATAGGGTTACCATTATCACTTGGGTGGGAATTAACATGGGCGCTGCTAGTTGTACTTGTAACAGGAATTTTAGCATCACTCTTTGATAGAAATCTAGAAAAAATGGAATTCAATCTATCTGTAAAGATTATAATAATTGGATTAGTAATCTTATCTGCATTTATATTCATATGGTTCTCATTTGTTGACCCATGGATTGATGTATTTATTTTACCAGAACATTAAGTGAAGAAAGATTCCTTTCTTTTTTCTTGAAGTGATATCAGAGTGTAAGTGAAGAAGACATTCTAAGATGATAGAAGCAGAAACCTTCTTTGAAAAAGAGAAAACGAAGCAAAACGAGAATTATCAAATAATTTAAATAGTCTCCAAGAGAATAAATAAATTGTATAAAGGGGAACACATAATGGGTGCAGGACAACGTAAAATCTTCAAGATCACTTTACTCGGAGATGGTGCAGTAGGAAAGACAAGCCTTCGTAAGACCTACCTAGGTGAGGGTTTCAAAGACGGATATTCTATGACAATAGGTGCGGATTTTGCAGTTAAACGCCTACGAATTGATGATCAAGATTTTGTTGCACAGATTTGGGATCTTGCCGGACAGCAGAGATTTTCAGCTGTTAGAGAGGTTTATTATAGGGGTACATCGGGATGCTTGTTAGTTTTTGATATCTCTCGACGTTCAAGTTTTGAAAATATTCCTTCATGGATTGCAGAACTTCTAAAAAACAATAGCAATAGAGTTGTTCCAATAGTTTTGATTGGTAACAAATCTGATCTACGTGCAACAGCAAAAGATCCGATTATGAGAGAACAATCAGAGGAATATGCAAGATCATTATCTCAATGGTCAGGATTTACTGTTCCATACATAGAAACTTCAGCTAAAACTGGAGAAAATGTTGATGAGGCATTCAAAACTTTGCTGAAAAACATCGTTTTATTCTACGAAAAACTCTATGCTCAACAATAATAGAAAAACTTCCCTCTATTTTATTTTTACTAATTTTATTCTTGGATTTTAAAGTTCATAGTGTCCTCATCAAATTCAGGATGTAAAGAAACAGTGCCATCCTCTTTAACCTGCAAAATCCTCATCTGTTCTAATTCAGTGATATAACGTCGAGTTTGAGATAAGGAAACACCTAGAACAAAAGAAAGTTGTATTGGAGCAATAACACCCATTCTTCTCAAGAGTGTAATAATGTTAAATCTGGGATCTGTTGTTACTATTCTTTCCAAAACATTCTTCTGTTTATCCCACTTAGCCTTATCTTCTTCAATTTCCAGTATTTTCTCATCTATTACTTTCTTTTCAGCTTCGATTGCAACAATTTGATCTGATAATTCGTAGATTAAGGATTCACGCTCTTCAAGTAGCAATTGCATCATTTCTTTCTCTTTTTGGAATTCAGAAATGGATACGATATCCTCAGAACTGTACTCTTCGTCTGAATCTCTCTTAGGTAAAGGTCTTCCTGATGACTGATAAGGATTTACTGAAAACATACTAGAAAGAAAATTGAACAATCTGAAGAATTCAGATTTCATTTCTGAGATAATAACTTCAGAAGAATTTTCTAATAATTCATTAACATACTCAATTGCGGGGGACAATTCTATCTGAGGAGATTGACCATATCTTCGAGGATTTTCTATTTTTGCGTGTTTTTTAGGTGATTTGATATTCTCCTTTAACTCACTAACTTCTTCAGAAAGCTTCGAAATTTCGGATGCTATGTCGATTAATTCGGGTTCTTCTTCCGTTGTGTTTTCTTCATAATCTTCCATTAACATCATCTATATTTTTGCTGTTGATTCTATTTTGAAGCCTTCTGCTTCTGAAGGAGTAATATCTAAATTCTCACTCACAAAAGCTACACCCATTAATTTGGTTATAGCAAAGGTATCCTTGATTCTACTCCCAACAGTATTCCTAGTAAAATGAAAAATACCTTGCGCTGCATTCATAATGATTCGTTCAGCAACTGGATCTAAAACACCTTGAGGAAGTAGAAAGAAATGTACACCTCCAATTTTTGTAAAACTCATAATTGTACCTTTAATAAACGTTATTAGTGCACTCGAATCCTCATCTAATCTGTCTTCTTTCATCCATAACAAATCATCAAAAACGCTAAAACATTGTTTTTTCTGGGATTCTTTTACATGAATCATGCGATCTAGAATTCTATTTACGTAAGTTTTTCGTTTAACTTCAATTTTCCCCAATTTTAAAGAGGAAGTCATTGATGAGCTGGATAAATCAAACATGTTCTCAAAATACCAGTTCTTTCCTTCATAAGGAGATACATCCCAATTGTATGCTTGAAAAGAATTTTGAATATGGTCGTAAGGGCGACTACTATGGACATAAAAAATAACATTGTCAGCTGATTTTTGAGCCCAGTTAAGGAGTATTCTCTGAATGAACAAAGTTGGAATAACAGTTCCAGAGGGGTAGCTTACAAGAATAAAGGATCCTTGAGGTATTCCTCTTCTTGTTGCCATTTCCATACCAAGTTTTTGATCTAAAGAACGGATTCCTGTTAAAATGAGTTCACCCCTTGAATCCTTAGCTTGTTTTTTTCCTATTCTCTCTATTCCTTCATTAGGAGCATCCATATCCATCAAACATCCTTTACAATAATGAAACTAAAATTGTTCTAGTTCCCTTAATGCTAGTTCTAAATCGGAGATGAACTCATCCTGAACTTTCTTTTCTTCTGCAACCACTGGTTGTTGAGTTGCAGCTGCAGTAACAACAGGTTGAGCTTCGGGAGCAGTAACAGGTTTAGCTTCAACATCCAGTATATTTCTGATCTTTTCAGCTGCTATTTTCATGGTTCTTCTAACCATTCCCAACGCAACACCTGTGTCAGTAATTAAACACACAACAGTACTTCCACAACTTGCAACTAAAATTAGACCATCAGAAAATTCTGAAATAATAATGTCTAGTTCCGCTAGACCAACATTTGTCCCTTGCTGTTCACTAGCTAAATATACTGCACTAGCTATTGCTCCTAATGCTTCTGTTTCAAACTCATCAAAAGCAAAACGTGAAGAATAAGCTAGTGTTAATCCTGTTTTATCAGCCAATATTACATGATTAATATTAGCATCACTTGTTATAATCTCATGAAGAATTGTATTAATTTGGTCAGCGCCATACAAGTAAATCACCAAGTGTTTTTAGACATCTCTTAATGATTATTTATCATTTAATATATTTATATGTAGTGTTACTATTTTCTACAAAATAAGGTTTTTAAACATCACGGAAAGTATGAGAGATTTCTCATTTAGCTGAAAGTATGAGTATAGAAAAAGGAGATAAAGAGAATTCACAGCTAAATCAGAGAGTATAGAGAATTGTTGGAATCTTTATATGAGTTATTCATTCCCACCTATTACCAAGTTTTGTTAAGCAACTTTTTTAAACAAGTCGAGTAACTTCTCTTTGATGTCAAGTATCACCTATCCAATAATAATTTTGAATTACAAAAATTACAGCCAAACCATAGGAAATAGAGGTTTAGCCCTTTCAAAAATTGCAGAAAGCGTAGCATTAGACACAGGGGTTTCAATCGCAGTATGTCCTCAAACAGTAGATATTAGGTTAATTGCACAAGAAGTCCAAATACCTGTACTAGCTCAACATGTTGATGCCAATAATGATGGAAGCTATACAGGAAACAACCTACTTGAAGCAGTAAAAGAGAGTGGAGCTGTTGGATCTTTAATCAACCATTCTGAACATAGATTAAAACTAGCAGATATTGAACAAATAATAGATAAAGCTAAGAAATTGGATTTTTACACGTGTGTGTGTTCAAACAATATTCAAACAAGCAAAGCAATTGCTTCTTTGGAACCTGATGCGTGTGCAATGGAACCACCAGAATTAATCGGAAGCGGTGTTTCAGTAACAACCCAACCTGAATTAGTAAAGCAAACATTAGTAGCTATAAAGAATGTTAGTAGTTCAGTACAAACTCTTGTAGGAGCTGGTGTTACTACCTCACAAGATGTTGCTGAAGCTGTTCAGATGGGGGCACGAGGAGTTTTACTAGCTTCAGGTTTTGTAAAAGCAAAAGATCCATATGAGGTACTCCAAAATATGGCAAGAGCTTTAATGGTTTAAATGAAAAGAAAAGAAAAGAAATCTTACTCAATTCTCTTCCACATTATTTTATCGCCTTTCTGGATTCTTGACAGAATACCAGCTTCTTCCATTTGTTCTAAAGATTTTGCGAATTCTTCTTTTGAAATAGGAGGACTGCCTTGTTTTAAAGCTGCAAATTGGCATGATGCAAAAATCGCATCTTCAAACATAAATTTTGATGAACTGTAAGATTCAATTATGAGATCTTTATTCGGTATTTTTAAGTCCTTGACTACTGTCTTTACCTCAGTTTTAACCTCTTGAACCGAACTTGCAGGTGCTCTAGTTTTTGAGCCAATTATTTCCGAAATCAAATTACTTAGGCTTTTTCCTTTGTATTGTTCTCCAAAGCCATATAATTCTGCTAACCAATAAATTGCATGTTTAGCAAAAGCTTCGGTCGATTCAAAATTACCATCATCTACAAGCTTCTGAATATACTCATTTAATTTATCTGAAATTTCTATTTCGAGGGGGTTCATTTGTATAACTCCTTCACCAATTATTTACGTGAGCTATTTATTCAACTATGATTTAAACCTTTGTTCATAGGTTAGAAGCATGATATCTGACAAAAGAGAGTTAGTTGGGCGTCCTTTTAGTTTTTCTATCATGTGTGTGAAGGCACATCTAAGCCGTCTCAATCAGTCATTCGCCTATTTATAAATAGAATTTACAGAAGTTTAAATTTTTCTATTAAAAAGGAGAGATTAGGAAGAAACTTTACGTCCACGTTTGTATGTAGTATATCCACATTTACCACAAGTTTGTCTATCCGGATGCTCAGCCATGTATACAGCATCTCCACATCTTTCACAAATTTTCTTTACTCTTGTCAGCTTGTTACCTTCAATTTTGTATTTTTTGTGTGTTTCGCTCATTATTTCACCCTACTATTCTTTCTTCTCTTGATTAAGTCCAGATCTTTTTAACAAGTGTTCTTTTTCAATTAATATGGCTCTTTCAGTGGATTCATAAGCATGAATAAGAGCATTGCTTATACCAATTCCATATTTAGCTTCCATCTTGATTAATACAACTTGATTTCTATCTTTATTGACCTGAGCAGCAACTTTTGATAAAACTGAATCTCTTGTAGGAACTGCTTCACCTTGATGATCAATCTCTATCTCAATTTCTACTCTTTCAAGAAGTTTGTTTTCAGTTTTGTTTATGATTGTAATTTTCATTGATCTTCACCATTTTTTGAATTAAACTTTGGATTTTTGTTTTTATTTTCCTTGTAACTGTGACGCTTACTAGTCCTTCATTTGGTTGGCCATATAAGACTTTTGAATTATAAGGAGTTTCACTTATTACTGGAAGCACTAGTAAGTCCTCTTCCCCAGTTATTTTTATAATTATTTTGTTATCATCTATTTTTATTGCTTGACGAATCATTTTCCATGCTTCAAAAGTGATTATCCCAGCAGGATTTTTAACTTCATAAACTTGAAACTGTGACAAGTCAACCAGTGACGATTGCTTTCTTTGCACATAATCATCAATTATAGCTAAATCTGGTACAATTGAATTCTCAAGTAGTGTTTGAGTGGTTACATCCCCTACGGTTATAATTTTTGGGATAGATTTTTCTTCTTTTAATTGAATCATCAGGTCTTGAACTTCGGATTCAGTTTTGTACAAGGTATCCAAAGGTTGTTTGAAATATTTCCTTTCAGCCTCAGGAAGAAAAAAATATCCAGTTTCAGAAAAATCCACTAGTTTCACCGGACTCTTAATGCATAATGCCCAGTTTTACTTATTTTCATTCTTTGAGCAACTTCACTTTCTTCTGGGTTAATGATGAAAATTTCGCCAGTATATTCAGAAGAAAGATCTTGTGTTTTGCAATTTGTACACATACTTGCGGTTTTTTCATGAATCATATGACATACTCTACATGCTTTTGACATATCATGAAGCCTCCACAGTAGCTTTGGAAGAATCTTGTGGTCCACCCTTCTTCCATTCTTCTATCCAATCAATCGCACCGAGAGCATCTTGTCTCATAGTAAGACCAACACGTATAGCGGTTTTTCCTATGCTAACTGCAATAACCCTAGCCCTTACTTTGGTGTTAATTAATAAGTCTCTCTTAGATTTGTCTCCCCTAAGTAAAGCATTCTTTGGTATATATCTGAAATAATCATCTGCGATTTGAGAAACATGACAGAGCGCATCAATTGTTCCAATTCTGATAAATGCGCCAAAATCAACGCACTCAACAACCTCTCCAGACACTATTTCATCAATTTCAGGCAAATAACACAATAATCCAAAATCAGTTTCATAATATGCACCACCGTCACCTGAAATGAGTTTTCCTTGATAGATTTTGTTAATTTCAGTTACAGCAACAATGAAACCCAAATCAGGATCAATTTTTCCCTCAAAACTTTCTCTAGCTATTTCAACCAAAACATGGGAAAGATCTTCATCAAATCTATTAGGGGGAACACGAAGTGTATCCTTTACTTTAACACCATAATACAAGATAAGGTCATCTCTCTTTCTTCTACATTGCTGGTTCTTTACTATTATTTTTAAAGATACTTATATGAGTTAGACTTCCGAGTTTTTCCGAAAATCTATCGCGTATCTTTTGTCATTTCTGCATCGGTTACCTTAGACAATCAAACAGATAGAAGGACTCACGCATCTACTGTCCCGGAAGTAAAGACCAACGGGAATACTTTGCGACCGATTTTGCCTGCAGAATTGCAGTCAGCATTCAATAATACGCGATTTTTACACTTGAAGAGACCTCATATCTTCCTTCTTCCTAGATACTTTTGGTGCTTCTGTATCGGTTCATTATCCACGAAAGAGCACTTAGAAGTACAATTCTCTTCCTTTAAGATGACCTTTATCCCTACTTCTTCAGCCTTATAATTTCCATAATTGTACAAAATTTTGCTCTGTCTCATTAACTGAATCAGTGTGAAACTAGATCGCACTTGTATCCGTTCAGTCCGCTTAACGAGCATTAAATACTTGTCTTTTTTCCTTTTAAACCAAAAAATACAGTTAAAACATCTATTGCACATATTGAAGCAGTAGGAAGAATCTCTTATCGAATATTTTTCTTAGGTTTCTTTCTCTAAAAATCACTAAATTTAGAAAAACTCGTGAATTTTCTTGAAACCTAACCAGAATCAACTGACGTAAAGTTTTTGATATAGAAATATACATAAGAATTGTGTTTAATGAATAACCATTAATATACTTAGAAAATAGACAATTCATTAAAGACATCATTGTTGAGGAAAAATTAATGAGCCAAGCAGATTCTCCAGAAAAAAAACAAGAAAAGATAATCAGACAACCAGTTGTTAATATTGGTACAATAGGTCATGTTGACAACGGCAAGTCTACACTCGTACAAGCACTTACAGGAAAATTTCCAGATGATCACTCTGAAGAATTGAAGAGAGGGATTTCTATTCGGTTGGGTTATGCTGACACAGAGTTTCGTAAATGCCCTAAATGTCCAGATCCAGATGCCTATACTATTGAAGAGAAGTGTCCAAAATGTGGAACACCATCAAAGTTTCTTAGAAGAGTTTCCTTCGTTGATTGTCCTGGACATGAAGTTTTGATGGCAACACTGCTATCTGGTGCAACTCTTATGAATGGCGCAATCTTGCTTGTAGCAGCTAATTCCAGTTGTCCTCAACCACAAACAAGAGAGCATCTTGCAGCTATGGAGATTTTGCAAATACCCAATATAGTTGTTGTTCAGAATAAAATAGAATTAGTTACTGAAGAAGAAGCTCAGATAAATTATCAAGAAATTAAGGATTTTATTAAGGGTACAATTGCAGAAAACGCACCTATTATACCCATCAGTGCAATGCATAAGGCCAATTTAGATGTATTAATTTGTGAAATTGAAAAAAATATACCAACCCCTGATTCTGATGTTGAAAGTCCTTTGGAAATGCATGTAGCACGATCATTTGATATTAATCGTCCGGGAACTAAGCCTGAACAAATCAGAGGAGGAGCACTTGGGGGAACAATAATTAGAGGTGTGATTAAGAAGGGACAAGATATTGAAATTGTTCCTGGCATTGCTGTCAAGAAAGGGAATAAAACAGTCTATACTCCAATCAGAACCAAGGTAGTTAGTATTTCCATAGGAGAACAAGGCCTTGTTGACCAAGCTCATTCTGGAGGATTAGTATCAATTGGAACAGAATTGGATCCTTCCTTCTTAAAAGCTGATAAAATGTCAGGTAATATTGTAACTACACCAGATAATGCACCTCCAGTTCGCACAGAACTCTCATTGACTTTTCACTTGATGGAATTCGTTGTGGGTTCAGAAGAAATAACAAAGGTACAACCGTTAGCTCAAGGAGAAACCTTGATGTTAAATGTTGGAACTGCAAAAACTGCAGGATCTATTATAGACATCAAAGGCGAAGATGTAAAAATTAAGCTTAGTAGAGAGGTTGCAGCAAGTACAGGAAGCAAAGTAGCAATTTCAAGAAGAGTTGCTGGACGTTTTCGTTTAATTGGTGTAGGCTCCATTAAGGATTAGATTACAGAGAGGATTCAATGCTCATTATTCTAGATACAAGCATGTTGATGCTACCTCTAGAAAAGAAAATAAATTTATCCTTGGAAATTGAAAGAATTGTTACTATTTCCTATGAGATTGCGGTACCAAAAATTGTTATTAATGAACTTATAGAATTGCTCGGAAGTTCTAGTACTGTTACGACTAGAAAAGCCAATTTTGCTCTTGATTTAGCCAATAGTTTTAGAATATTAGAATCTTTGGAAGGAGTTTATGCAGATGAGGAAATTATCCGATTGGCAATGAAGTATAGGGCGATAGTGGCTACTAATGATAAGAAACTCAGATCAATTCTCAGAGAAAAAGGAATTTCAGTTATATCGCTTCATGGAAAAAACAGATTATCCCTTTTTGGACATATTTGATAAGCTCAGCAAATTACATATAGAAAACAATATATTACTAATGAAGTGAGATATCAACAATAGTCTATTTGACATAATTGAAGAATAAATTGGGGTAAAATTATGGAGATTACAAATCTATTTCCAGAACTTAATGAAATTAAAGATTTAGAGTTACGTGAAAAAGTCTCTAAATCAATTGAAAAAGCGATTAAACTTGGTGGCTGGTCTGAAGAAGACTTCAAATACATACCTGCTACATTATTAATTCCTGGTTTATTATCAAAAAATCAAGTAGCACAAATCAGTTTAATCGATCATATCCGAGCAGTAACTCAAATGTGTATTGCAACATTTGAAACATACTCTAAGCTAGGTTTAGGAGAAAAATTGAATAGAGATGAATTGATTGCTGGTGCTTTGCTTCATGATGTTGGTAAATTCACAGAATACAAAAAGGATTCAACAGGAAAAATCATTCAAACTTTAGAAGGAAGTCAAATTCGTCACCCAGCTATGGGGTTGGAATTAGTGAGTGAATTTAACTTGCCAATTGTTGTGAGACAAGCCATTATATTTCATAGTAAAGAGGGAGATCAAATCAATCGATTACCCGAGGTAGATATAATCCATCGCGTCGATTTCCTTTGTTTTTCCCCTATAAAGAAAATATTTGAAAGAAACTAAATAGAGTTTTTGAAAGGTGAATAATAATGAAAAAATACAAAATTGCAGTTTTACCTGGAGATGGTATCGGAGTAGATGTCACAGAAGCAGCGATGAAAGTTCTAGATACTGTTGGTTTTAGCGAGATGGCAGAATATACATTTGGAGATATTGGTTGGGAATTCTGGGTAACGGAGGGAAACCCTCTTCCAGATCGAACAATAGAGTTACTCAAAAATTCAGATTGTTGCTTGTTCTCAGCTATTACTTCTAAGCCAAAAGAAGAAGCTCAGAAGGAATTAGCTCCAGAATTACAAGGGAAGGGATTCGTGTATTCTAGTCCAATTGTCAAATTAAGACAACTCTTTGATTTGTATATAAATTTACGTCCGTGTAAAGCTTATCCTGGTAACCCATTAAATTTCAGAGACGATTTAGATTTAGTAGTATTTCGAGAAAATACTGAAGGACTTTACGTTGGGATAGAATTTCATCCTGTACCTGAAGAAGTAATGAAATGTTTAATTGAAAACAATCCTAAAGCTAAACGTTTTGAAGATACAGATTTGAATGATATTGCTATTTCTACAAGAATTTTCACTCGAAAAGGTGTCCAAAGAATCTTGAAAGCTAGTATGGACTATGCAAAAGAGTATGATTATCCTACAGTTACTGTTGTTGAAAAACCCAATGTGATTCGAGAAACTTCTGGTTTAATGATTAGAGAGGCGCGCAAACTCATCCAAAATTATGAAGGTAAAGAACTTTGGGAAACCAATATTGATGCTATGTGTATGTGGTTAGTTAAGAATCCACAAAATTACGGTATTTTAGTATCTTCCAATATGTTTGGTGATATTGTTTCTGATTTATGTGCTCAGTTAGTTGGTGGTTTAGGATTTGCTTGTTCAGGAAATATTGGAGATAATTTTGCAGTTTTTGAACCTAGTCATGGATCAGCTCCAAAATATGTAGGACAAAACAAAGTCAATCCTATAGCACAGATTTTGTCTGCAAAAATGATGTTAGATTGGCTTGGAGAAAAAGAGATGGCTAATAAAATTGAAAATGCTGTCGCGGCCGTTATAGCTGAAGGACAAGTTCAAACATATGATATGGGTGGAAATGCAACAACCACTGAGATGGCAGATGCAATCTGTGATAAATTAAAATAAATGTAACTAGTTTACATTTTTTTTCTTTTATTCTGAAATTCAACCTAAGATAAACACATAGAGATATGTTTATTACTTCTTTTTTAGGTAGGGGAATTTGAAGAAAATGAAAGGGCTGACAATAATAGAGAAGATTATTAGAAAGCACACAGATGCCCCAGATGAGGACATTTATCCTGGTAATATAGTATGGATAAATGTAGATCTAGTCACGGCAAGAGATTATGCAGGTCCTCAAGTTATTGATTTATTTCAAGAACATTATCCTAGTTCAAAAACATTTGATAACACTAAAATTATCTTTACTCCAGATTGTTACCCATATGGAAATGATCCAAAACATGCTAAAGATCAAGAAAAAATTCGCGTGTTTGCAAAAGAACATGATATCAAGGTTACGGATTTAGGATCAGGTATTGGTTCCCATCTATTATTTAGAAGAGGCTTTTCGAAACCAGGAGACATAGCTTTTGGTGCAGATAGTCATTACAACATACTAGGAGCCTTAGGTATTCTTGGTCAAGGAGCGGGAGACTTAATGTTATCTTTTGCTTTCAAAACAGGTAAATCCTGGATAAGTATTCCTGAAACTGTAAAAGTTAAACTAGAGGGCAAATACACATGGCCTACATCTTCCAAAGATTTAGCTTTATTTGTTCTAAAGGAACTTCATGAATATGGAATCACAGGAAAAGCTGTTGAATTTAGTGGTGATATAATCTCGGAACTTTCAATTGAAGATCGTGTGACATTATGCTCACTAATTACAGAGGCTTCAGGTATGATTGGATTTGTTCCAGCAGATGAAATAACTGCAGAATATTATAAACAGTTTAACCTTGACATAGAGTTACTAACTGCAGATGATGATGCTAGTTATGCTTCTGAGCTTACAATTGACATAGACAATTTAGGATTATTCATTGCTTGTCCCCCTCATCCACATAATGTTAAACCCATAGAAGAAGTGCTAGGAACCCCGATAAATTCAATTATTGTAGGTTCATGTACAAATGGCAGTTCAGATGATATCCATGAAGTTGCGAAAGTACTCAAAGGTTCTCAAATCAACCCCAATGTCAGATTCGGTATCGTTCCAGCAACTAGAGAGGATTTTGTTGAAATAAATGCCGATGGAGATATGACAATAATCCTAGAAGCTGGTGGTAACTTCTTTGGTGCAGGATGTTCAACCTGTGCTAAAGGTCAATATGGATTAACAGGTGGAGAAACAGCTGTCACCTTAACAACTGGTAATCGAAATACACAAGGAAAAATCGGACCTGCGGATGTATATCTAGCAAGTCCTGCAGTAGCTGCGGCGACAGCAATAGAAGGAAAAATCGCTATTCCTAAAATTGGTGGAAATAAATGAGTGAAGAGACTATAATCGGAAAAGTGAAGCTAGTACGTGTTGATGATATTGATACTGATCAAATCTTTCATCAGTCATTATTAACAATTCATAATCCAGAAGAAATTAAACCGCATATTTTTGGTAATTTGGAAGGTTTTCAGAATTTTGGAAAAGAAGACAATTTAAATAAAATCTTAGTTGTAGGGAAAAATTTCGGAAAAGGATCTACAAGACAACAAGCAGTTACTGGATTTCTGGCCCACAAAATCAAAGCAATAATAGGTGAATCCTTTGGTCCTATCTATTACAGCAACGCTGTAAATGCGGGATTACTACTTGTAGAAGCTCCAGAAATAAATAATTTTGAAATTGGTCAAGATGACGAGATAGAGATAGATATTAATCAATCAGTAATCCTAAACAGAACTAAACGCACGCAAATTACTTGTAAAAAAATTCCACAGCCTGTATTAGATATTATGAAAGCTGGGGGACTATTAAAATTAGGAGAAAAATTCTAAGGAGATTACACTATGGTTGGAAAAACTTTTTCTGAAAAACTTTTTTCGCTTAAATCAAGTTCGGATGTTAAGGCAGGCGCTATCGTATATGTAGAACCCGATTTAATTCTATCACATGATAATTCAGCTTCAATTGTAAAAACATTCCAAAAAATGGGTGGGATAAAAATTAAGTATCCAGACCGATTGGTAATTGTTCTTGATCATGATTCACCACCAACGAGTGCACAAATAGCAAATGATCACAAAAGCATAAGAGAGCTGGTAAAGGAGCAAAACATCAATAATTTCTATGACGAAGGAAGAGGTATTTGCCATCAGCTTATGTCTAACCATGCACTCCCCAATTTGTTAGTTGTTGGTTCAGATTCACACACATGTACAAGTGGAGCTTTCGCTACATTTGCAGCTGGAATTGATAGAACAGAAACTGCAGGGTTGTGGTTAACAGGAAAAACATGGTTCAGAGTTCCAGAAACAGTAAAGGTTATTTTAAGTGGAAAATTATCACCAGGAGTATATGCAAAAGACATAGCTCTTTGGTTAATGAACAGGATAGGGGCATCAGGTGCAACATACCAAGCAATTGAGTTTCATGGAGATGGAGTAAAAACACTATCGATCTCAGAAAGAATGACATTAGCTAATCTAGCATCTGAAATGGGAGCGAAAACTGCTATTTTTCCTGCAGATAATGTTCTAATAGACTGGTTATCAGAAAAATATGGAAACGAAACTGTCTTCAATAAAGAAGAGTTATTGCAGTCAGATGAAGATGCAGTTTTCAGTTCTGAGGTATCATTACAATTAAATCTCTTAGAACCTCTTGTTGCTGTTCCACATCAAGTTGATACTGTTGAATACGCAAAGGTTCTTGATGAAGTAGAAATTCAACAAGCTTTTCTTGGAACCTGTACAAATGCTCGTTTAGATGATTTGGAAATCGCTGCTTCTATTTTGAAAGATAAGAAGATAAAGGAAGGAGTAATATTTCTAGTTGCTCCTGCATCCTCACAGATTTATCATCAAGCATTGAAGAAAGGGATAATTGAAGTCCTTGTAAAAGCAGGTGCTACTATTCTTTCATGCAGTTGCGGTCCTTGCCTTGGTAAAGGGCAAGGTATTCCAGCAGATGATTGGAATGTTATATCAACTGCAAATAGAAACTTCTTGGGAAGAATGGGAAATAAGAATTCTTTAGTTTATTTAGCATCACCTGCCACTGTTACCGTTTCTGCAGTAGAAGGAAAAATTGTTGATCCCAGACAATATCTAGCACAAAATGTTATCAAAGATGAAACAACAATTGATTTAAAACCCAGATCTGTTGAAACAAAAACTCTCACAATTGAACTTGAAGACAACAGATACCAAGATGGTTTTTGGAACTATAGTGACGTTAACGATTTTAACACAGATCAGATGTTCGCCGGAGGGTTAACTTACGATATAAAATCATCAGAAGGTGATAAGATTGTACCTCATCTATTCAAAGGATTGGATGAAACATTTTCAGTGAAGGTCAAACAAGGAGATATTATCGTAAGTGGAGACAATTTTGGATGTGGATCATCAAGAGAACATCCTGCTGTAGGACTTGCTTTTGTAGGTGTAAAAGCGGTCATAGTCAAATCAGTAGCTAGAATATTCTACAGGTCAGCAATCAATCAAGGATTACCTATCATAGTTCATCCTGAATTTGTAAATAATTTTGACCCCGATAAAGCTGTAGATATTGACTTAGAAAATGGTACAATCACTAATGGAGATCAAATTTATTCATTTCCAAAACTTCCTGATGAATTGCTTAAAATCTTCAATGCTGGCGGTTTAATCAAGTATTATCAACAACTTTATTCATCCTAGAAGAGTGTAAATATGAAATTATATGAATATGAAGCTAAACAGATTTTTGAAAAATTCGGTTTAACAATTCCTAAACAAATAGCTGTTATTGAAAAACTAGAGGACATTGATTCCTTATCCTTATCATTTCCTCTAATGATAAAAGCAATGGTGCTAATTGGAGGAAGGGGAAAAGCTGGAGGAATCAAAAAAGCTAATAACATGGATGATGCCAAGAAGATTATTGGAGAAATGCTTCAGACATCTATCCGAGGATATCCTATTGAAAAAATTCTATTGGAAGAAGCAGTAAGTATTTCCAATGAAATCTATCTTGCAGTAACAACAGATCCTGCAACTTTTGACATTGTATTAGTTACATCTGCGAGTGGTGGTGTAGATATCGAGGAAGTTGCAAAAACTAATCCTGAATTAATTTGGAAGAAAACCATTTATAATAATGCTAGGGAATTAGAGGATTCAATTGTTGAGGAAGCTGTAAACTTCCTATCTCAGAGCGATTTGGACAAACCAGAAGTAAAAAATCAGTTGAAGAATGTTATAAAGTCATTATATTCAACGTTTCAAGAAATAGAAGCTAAAATATGTGAAATTAATCCATTAATTCTTACAGATGATAATCAAATCATTGCAGCAGATGCCAAAGTGGTATTAGATGATAACAGTTTGTACAGACAAGAACCTTTATTGAAATCTCTAGATATTGATCCTAAAAGTAAAAGACATGATGTCTCAGAGCAGACTGTCTTCGAAGCAAAAGCGTATAAAATTGGATTCCCGTACTTAGATTTGTTAGAAAATCCTGAGAATTTTGAAGAGGATAAAAGTAAGTTGTATGTAGCTTTGGTTCCCGGAGGAGCAGGATACGGTATCTTCTCAATTGATGAAGTAGTCAATGTGGGAAATAGATTTTTTGATGGAAAAGTAGTACCTATAAATTTCATGGATAGTGGAGGTGGACCATCTTTAAGCAAAGTTGCAGATATGTTTCATCTACTAATGGATCACCCCGTAACTGATTTAATCATCACTAGTAGATTTGGGGGCATTTCCAGTTGTGATGTTTTTATCCGTGGATTAATTATGGCCTTGAGAGACAGATATATGCAAAAAAGAAGGATGATCCCTGTGTTTGGTAGAATGGTGGGAACAGATTTAGCTGCAGCACGTGAGTATCTAGATAAGGCTAAGAAAGAGACACCAGAACCTTTGAGAGATTTACATATTGTTGTTGGAAACCAAAAAATAATGGCAGATGTAATCAAAGATGGTATTGAATATGGCTTCAAGATAAAACAACAACAGGAGAATAGGGGATGAGTATAATGGCAAATGATAAACTTGAAACAAATAAAGGATTACTCTATTATTTCATAAAGCATGTAAGACCGGAACTTGCAAAGAAGATAGAACAATCCAAATCGATAGAAACAATGATAGTTGGTTTAGGAAGACAAGGTACTAGACATGCTCAGTTGATGATGGAATACGGTACAAATGTAACTTGTGGAGTTGCACCTGGAAGAGGTGGAACAAAAGTACATGAAACAATTCCAGTTTATGATTCTGCAGAAGAAGCAGTAAAAAACCACCCCAATATTGCTGTAGCTAGTATATGGAGACACTATTCAACAGCTAAAGATGCAACAATCGAAGTAATAAGGTCAGGAATCCCCATTGTTGTTCTCATCTCAGAATTTATTCCATTAAAAGATGTAAGGGATATTTTGGTCGAAGCACGAAAACATAAAACCATCCTATTTGGAGGGAATACTCCAGGCATAATATTTCCACCAGAGGGAATAAAAATTGGTATGCTTCCAGACATTTTTCAAGCACAGATTATGGAGAATGGAGAGGTTGGTCCCAAGGGAGTCACCATCCTTTCTAGAAGTGGAGCAATTTTGTATCATATGTCCGATGCTTTAGCAAGTGCTGGAATAGCTCAAAATGGTGTACTAGGAGTTGGTGGAGACGGTGCCATAGGCTCAAGATTTGTAGACCTTGTTTCATTAGTCATGAATTATGACAATACAGACCTAGTTGTGGTTGCAGGTGAAATAGGAGGAATACAAGAAGAATTACTCGCTCAGGACATGATCGAATATCCAGAAAAATATCCAAAACCACTAGTTGCACTTATTTCTGGAGCAAATGCACCGGAAGGAAAAACAATGGGGCATGCAGGAGCAATTATAGCTCCTGGGCAGAAATATGGAACTTTCAACTCTAAGAAAGAGATGTTAGAAAAAGCTGGTGTTGCAGTTGTAAATCACCAAAACGATTTGATTGAAGCTGTAAAGACTAAACTCAACAGAACATACTTTGAAGTAGAAAATTATTATCAAAGAATGAAAAAGAAATGGGATGAAAAGTCTCCTGAACCCACATGGGGTACTTTGATAACAAAAGTTGTTCCAAATAATCTCATAATCAGAGGTTATCCACTACAGGAAATCATCGCAAATAAAGGATTGTTAGAAACAGCCAATCTTCTTGTTGAAGGAGAGTTTCCAAATGATAAACTAAAAGAATTAGAGGAAATAGCTATCAAATCTGCTAAAGAAGAATTTCTTTATGATGAAAAAATCTCTAAAGTATCTGATGTTTCAAAGCTTATTGGAACATTCTTACTACTTGATGATAAGTTGTCTACCTATGCACAATTGGAAAAAGATCCTTCTAAAGTAGTAGTTTATTCCTTAGGAAGGGTTTTGAGATATCTTTCCATCTATTTTGGAAATGTACAAAAAATTGATGCTCAAAACAGCGAGAACCTTACATTTTCCGATTTAATTTATCTTGGGTTAGTTGGAGAATTACCTTCAGATAAAATGAAAATCAAGCTTCTTGAAGCAATTATCACCGCATGCGTTGATCATGGTGTCACTCCTCCCTCAGCACAAGCAACCCTAATATTAGCTTCAACTCGCGCAAACTATGAAGTAGCAATTTCAGCTGGTATTCAAGCTATAACTGATGTTCATGGTGGTGCGGGTCAAAAAGCTGCTGAATTTATGCTATCCGTTGTTAAACAATCAGAAATAGATGCAACTGAACTTGGAGAAGCAACCTTTGAGCTCATGAAAGAAACTATTAAAGCTGGTAAACTAATCGAAGGGTTAGGGCATAGAATTCATACACAAGATCCTAGAAGAGATGTTCTATGGAACTTAGCTGAAAAAGCAGGATACGCAAAGGAATGTGTAGCAGTTTCTAAAATCATTGGTGATGCTTTCTATAGAGTACGGGGAATGAACCTACCCATAAATGTGGATGGTGTGATTGGCGCAATTATAGCAGATATGGGTATAGATCCTAAATTAGCTAAAGCTGTCTTCGTTTTCGGTAGAACTGCAGGGTTGGCAGCACACTACTATGAAGAGATTAACACTCAACCTCAAATGAGAAGAATTGCGTTTGACAAAGCCATCTACAAAGGACCATCTATCAAAGAAATTTCAGAGTAAGCATCAATTCTTATTGGAGATAAGTATGAAAGATATAATATTTGAAATTATAGGCAGCATACTTATTGTACGAGAGCAAATTGATGATGCGAAATTACTAGATTTTTCTGAAGAGATGTTGAAGAAATATCCAAAGATACTTACAGTAGTTGTTCAGACTTCCAAAGTAAAAGGAGTAGAGAGATTCAGACAATTTCGACATTTCATGGGGATAGAAACTTTTGAAACTGTGCATAAAGAGTATAGAAACGCATTTGAGATTGACATATCAACATCTTTTTTCTCCCCGAGATTGAGTTTCGAGAGACAAAGGATAGCTAATTTGGTTAGAAGTGGTGAAACCGTTTTGAATTTCTTTTCAGGAGTCGGACCATTTAGCATAGCTATTGCCACAAAATGTAAAGAGTGTATCATCCATAGTATCGAATTGAATGACAGAGCATTTTATCACTTAATAAAGAACGTTGAATTAAACAAATGCGGAGACAATATAAAATCTTATCTGGGAGACGCATTTGAGATTGTTCCAAGATTATTTGTAAGTAAAGTAGACAGGGTTCTTTTACCTCTTCCCCTTGAATCAGAACGAGCCCTTCCACTTGCATATCATTCTCTAAAAGAGGGTAAAGGAGTCATCCACTGGCAAATAACTGAAAAGATACAAAATAAGGAAGGAACAGATAAGGGGGTTGAACAAAAAATCAAAGATATTTTAGAAGCAAATCAAATTGAATCATCTTTTCAAATAAAAGAATTGAGGACAATAAGGTGGTTAGCACCCAGAATTGCACATAGAGCAGTTGATTTAGTTTTTAGATAGTTGAATGTTTGCTAACATAATCGGCTACTTCCTCCAACTCATCATATCTCATTTCGCCTGTTAAAAGAATCTCTGTTGTTCTATGTTTATTCTTAATAATGTCAATAAAATCTCCCAATGTCATGATAGTATGAATAATGAGTAAATCAAAATTAGCTATTAACAAAACTGTATTCTCTGAAGACAAAACCGTTTTTCGAAGAACATCAATTATATTTTTGTTTTTATTTAAATCCAATAAAACAACATTGAGGTCTTTGAATTGATTTTGATCTGTAACCCATTGAGAGGATTCAGTTATTAGAATAGCTTGAGTGTTCAGCAAATGACCTTTTGCTCTAATAATTGTACCTAAACCAGCTTTGAAAGAGGTTAATCTATTACCATAATAATAATGAGTAAGAAAAATATCTTTCATGGTTATCGTCTTAGTCTGTGGGTTTAGTATGGAGTTTGGTCAGATATCTCTTATATCCGTCTAGAGTATCTTCAACCCTTAGCATATGTCGCTCAGCTTTTATTCTAAGTTCTTGCCATTCTTCTTCATCGATTTTTTCTGAATTAAGAGCTTCCTCTAATTGGTGAATTCTTTCTATTGCTTTTTGTCTTCTGGTTTCAAGATGTTTAATTACATTTTCAATATCTTCAGTTTGAACAGGGGGTTTTTCTACTTCTCCTGTTTCAGCTTCAATGAGTTTAGTTAACTTAGATTTCTCTCCAGTTTCAAGAAATTTATCCTTAGAAACATCAGCTATAGTTTGTTTTATAGAAGAAACAAATTCTGCAGTATCTTCAATATCTATTGGTGTTGATAAGACGTGACTTAATCGTGATACGGATGACCTAAATTCATGAACTTCCGCTATTTCTTCCTCGCTTAGACCCTCTTCCACTAAAATATTATCCTCAATTGATGGAATTTCTTCTACAACTTCAGACTCTACAGCTTCATCTTCTCTAAGTGTCAACAATTTTTCTGTAAGAGGAGATATTACCGAATCATCACCAGGATCTAAAGCAGACAGTAGGTTGGCTAACTGCTTCAAAGCCTCTTGTTCACTTTCTATGTTTTGCACAAAAGGTTCTTGTTCAAATTCATACTGAGAAACAAGTTCTATACCTTCAATCAAATCTTGTGCATCATCAGCTAATTTTTCGTCTTGGGATTCTTCCTCTTCTTCCTCAATCTCCTCAATTATTTCTTCTTCATCTTCCTCTATTTCCTCTACTTCTTTTATCTCAATTGGAGTTGTTTCTATTAGTTCATCAAATACTTGAACCTCTTCTTCAGCTACAAGTTCTGGTTCATCGATAGTAATTGTTTGATGGGTTTGAACTAAAGGAGATGTTTTTTTCTTAAGTAACTTTAAGTCTTCAACAAGAGAATTAACCTGCATTTCTAAGGTTTCTAATTTTGCGTGAATAAATTGTATACTATCATTTTCTGTCCCATTAAAACGATGGTATTCGATTTGTAGCATATTAGCATAAGTGATAACGTTATAAACGGTATCTATCATCTCTGGGAGTTCTCTAAACCAAGGTCCTGCACTGTCAAATTTTAGAAGTATATCTTTGGCTTTGGAGAAATTTTTTTCATATTCCTTTTTCTGGTCAGGAGGTAAGCATGTTTTGGCATAAGATGTTAGTGTAGCTAAATTGGTTATCAAATGGGTTTTAACATCCTCTTCTTCCTCAGGATTAAATTGTCCCTTCAATACTCCCCAAAACATCTTCTTTATTTCTTCAATTGCTTTTTCAAGAGTCATTTCTAAAAACCTAGATTGATAGTTCTTCTTTTTGTGAAATCATGAGGTATTGAGGAATCTATGTAAACCTTTTCTGCTTTCAAGTCATCTTTCAATTTCATTGTGGTTTCAAGCTTTTCAGCAGTAGTAATGCCCCAGAAGTAAAGTGATGGTCTGATTCCAGTTCCAGAGTATTCATTCAATATTGATAGTGAAGTCAAAAGTTGTTGATATGCTGGATCATCTTTAGAAGAGATTTCACTCCAAGGATTTACATGTAGAATTAGATTGTTAGTGATTTTTGCAAGTTCAACGATGTTTTGACCAAAATGTTCATGGGAACCAATCAAAGAGTCTGTTTCTTTATCAGTTTTCATAATAATTGAAATATCGATATTTTTCAGACTTTTAACAGTGTCAGTGACATCCTTCAAGGTTTGATTGATGTATGTAGCCCTTTCATCATACCAGCTTATAAGGAGATCTTTAGATTCTAAGTATTCAAAACTAAAATCACGCTCGATATTCCATTTGCTAGCAAATAATCTTCGACATCGATCACAGAAGCAAGATCTTTTGTTAGGAAGCATTAAATCATCTAGTATTAACCCATCAATTGGATAATGAGCTACCTCAGAACAAATAGCTGCCAAATATCTACTTAAATTCTCTTGACTTGGACAGGCAAATGAAGTAATTGTTGCCCCATCACTACTTCCAACTTGAAAATCGGCATTTTGAGAAAGAAAGGTATCACTGTATGAATTAACAATTGCATCTACTTTAATACCCATGTTGTCTGCGATAGTACAAAAAGAATGGAAAAACACTCCATTTGCTTTATCTCTTGGTGCACTATTACTCTGATAGAATGTATAACCAGATTTACCTTTTGCAACGAGTGCAATCACATCTAATATATGTCCATAATGATCAAGAAAATCATCTGGATTAGTTTGAATAATTGTTGGATCAACCACTAAAATTGCTCCACTCTCAAGGATAGCTTGTAGGATATCTGACACTATAACCACTATGTTGCTTTTAATATGATAAACACATCTCGCCTTATTAAAAGTTTGTTAGAGGATTATTCTCAAGATGAAAAATAAGCATCTTCAGAATCGATAAGTAAGAGAAAGAAGGAGGAGAAGAAATATGGTATTTACAAATCTAATAGCATTAAATTGAAACCTTCATCAATTGAACGATAATTGCTTCCCTCAGTTTCTAGGATTATGAATTCTCCGGTTACACTGATTTTGTTTTCTGGCATAACATGCCCCCCATAGGTTTTGCCTTTAGAATCACCAACCACCATATGCAAATGGGCCACAATCTCTCCAGTTTCTTTGTTTTTTGCAATGTTACCAGAACAACTAACTAGTTCTGCGTTAAAATTATAACTATTTGTTAGATAGGTTTTATTTACTAAATCATAATATCCAACTGAAGGATTGCTTATTGCACCTATTCCTTGTACTGAACCTGACGAAATATTCATTTTCTCACAATATGCAACTATATTTTCTAGCAAACTTTCTCCTTTCATCAATCTTAGAAAATGTACTTTTGCTAACTTAGTAGTCTTCGATTTCATGTAATACTGCTAGAAGCAGTCATAAATAAAATTAATGGGAAACATTGTTGGTTTTATTAAGAGAAATATTGGATAGTATTTAGAGTACATTAATCGCTAAGTAAAATATTATAGGAAAACGATAAATTGATAAGCTTGAATACTTGATAGGAAATAAGCTATTAATGCCACAGATGTTGGAACGATAAGTTCAATGAGGTATAAGAATTTTGAACCGGGATACAGAAGAAAATAACAGGGATTTGATGAGTTTTATTAAGAAACCTGATAACAACTCACAATCAGACAATTCTAGTAACGATGCGTCCATTAATGATTCACAGAGTGATATTTCTAGCAAAAAAACTTCTACTGTCTCTTCACAGATGTTAGAAGAAAAAGGAAAAGATCTTATTCTACTAGCTCCCGATAATCTCTCAGCTTCTTATTTAATCGATGTTAAATATGATGGAAAAGTTGAGAAAGCTTATGTAAAATTATACAATCCTGAAGACGAACGAATTTATAGATGGTACGATAATACTAACCACCTCCCATATCTCTTAACAACTATGAAAAAAACAGATGTTGAGAATATTCTGGGAAATGATAAAGAGTTCGTTGGATGTGAAGTAGTTACAAAATTCAACCGTTTGAACCAGAAAGATTTGACTTTAACTAAAGTTTTTGCTACCAATCCTTTAGCTATAGGTGGGAGAAGTAATAGTTACAGAGAAAAAATTAGACCTTCTTTCGAAACAAATATCAGATATCATTTAAATTATATTTATGATAATTCACTAATACCTGGTTTCTTTTTTGAGATAAAAAACAAAAATCTTGTTCGCAAAGAACCAAAGATACAAGATGAAGTTAAAAGAGGCATATTGGAAATATTCAAAGGACAATCTCCTGAAATTCTAGAATTGGTTAAACAATATCTCCCTCTATTTTTTGCGCCTATTCCAACACTAAAACGATGTTCTGTAGACATAGAAGTAGAAAGTGAGAAAGACAAAATTCCTAACCCCCATGCAGCAGAACAGAAAGTTATCTCTATAGGAATAACTAATGAAAAACAAGAAACGTGTGTTTATGTTTTGAATGAAAACAAAAAAACTATAGATCAAAGCAAAATAACTGTAGACATAAAAGAATTTGACAACGAAGCTGAACTCTTAATTGAAGTATTCAAGGAAATTAGTAAGTTTCCAATTGTAATAACTTTTAATGGGGACAATTTTGACTTCTTGTATCTTGATAACCGTGCTAAGAATTTGAAAATACAAGAGAGTCTGAATCCTTTCGTAAGAACTAGAACACAAGACGTTTACTTAGTAAATGGAATACATCTTGATTTATATAGATTCTTCAGACAACCAGCCATCCGTATCTATGCCTTCGGAGGGGCATATGAGAGAAATACGTTAGATGAACTGGGAAGAACTCTTCTAAATAAAGAAAAATTGAAGCATGAAAAAGATATCTGGGATTTGGATTTAGAAGAATTAATAGAGTATAATGGTCGTGATGCAGAGATAACTTTTGAATTAACCAGTTTCAATAACAATCAAGTTATAGAACTGATCATCATGCTCTCAAGAATAACAAAAATGCCAATGGATGACTTTACTAGAGCTCCCATCAGTATCTGGATACAGAATTGGATGTATTATGAACATAGAGTCAGAAATAATCTAATTCCTAGACAAGAGGATATTTTACAACTCAAAGGAGACACATCAACAGAAGCAATAATCAAAGGGAAGAAGTATCAAGGAGCAATAGTAATAGAACCCCAAGCAGGTGTTTGGTGGAATGTTTACACACTTGACTTTGCAAGCTTATATCCATCAATAATCAAAACAAGAAATCTATCCTACGAATCTATAAATTGCATTCATCCTGAATGTAAGAAAAACAAAATTCACGAAACAAACCATTGGATTTGTGAAAAGCAAGTTGGAATAAGTTCTATGCTTGTTGGTTTCATAAGAGACATCAGGGTATACTGGTTTAAAGAAAGAGCTAAAGATTCAACTTTAAGTGAAAAAGAGAGAAAAGAAAGTGATGTAATCCAATCCTCATTGAAAGTGTTGTTGAACGCATGTTTACCTTATGATGAAGAGATAATTATTAGAAATAAACAAAATGAAATAAACAAGATAAAAATTGGTGAACTCGAATCACAGAACTGGAAAAACTTAGAAGTGCTTTCTATAGGGAATAAGAAAGAAAATTTAGGAAAGCAGGTTTTTGTTCCTATTCTAAACTTCATGGATAATGGAGAACAAGAATTAATTGAGATTAAGATTAAAGATGGAAGATCACTAAGATGTACTAGAAATCATATTATTCCTAGAATGGATGGAGAAACAGTTTTAGAAGTTGCTGCAGAAGATTTGAAAATAGGTGAGGATATTCTTATTTGTAACAAGATAAAATTGCCAAATAACAAATCAAAACACCTTTTCTTGCCAGATGAATTACATACAGATTTTCTGATTGGATTATCTAGAGACGAGTATAAAAAATACTCATATAGAAGAAATCAAAGAACTGAAAACCAAGTTATATCATTGGTTAATGAGAAGTTTTCGTATTCTAAACAATCAAGAATGTATAGCTGTTCATGGATTAAATTACAAAAGGATGAACAGAGACTATTGAAGGAAAACTCTCTGAATTTTATGTTCTATGTTAAACATCACAGAATAACAGGAAAATGGTACTCAGCGGTAGTAGAACTCTCAGAAGACTTTTTTAAACTTCTGGGGTATTTCATTAGTAAAGGTTCAATTGCAAAAAATCGCTTTCACATAAGCCAAAAGAGAATGAAAAATGAAGAAAAATATAGAAAAATTGAAAGTGTAATGGAAAGACTATCAAACAAAAAGCATTTTCAATTATATAAAACAGAACATTCCTTTTCAGGCAATGGTAACATAATGACGGAGTTACTAAGAGCTTTATGTGGTAAAGGAAGCAGAAACAAGAGAATTCCTGTTCATCTTTTAGATGAAAAACGAAGCAGAATCTTACTTGATGCTTTCTTTCTAGGAGATGGCAACTACAACGCAAGAGGAAGGAAAAGGTATTCTACAATTAGCATTCAATTGAAAAATGATATTGTTTATCTTCTAAATGGCTTAGGTATAGAGACATCAATTCATCGGGGGAAAAGTGGAATTTTCAGAGTTGTTGAAAGTTATGGTAAAAATTATCGAAGAAAGGGAAGAGGAAAAATAGAACTCAACAATACCACTATAGGCAAAATAATATCGATTGAACCTTCGACGAAGGAGAGAGTTTATGATATAACCACAGGAAATGGTTGGTTTGTCACTACAAATGGTTTAGTAGTTCATAACTGTTATGGAGTTTTTGGTTCTGATAATTTCGCCCTTTATTGTCCTCCAGTTGCAGAATCTACTGCTGCTTTGGCAAGAGAGGCAATTTCAAAAACTAAGCAATATACAGAAGAAAAATTAGGCCTTAAGGTTCTATATGGGGATACTGATAGTATTTTCGTTCATAAACCAACTCTAGAAAATATTAAAGAATTAGAGAAATGGAGTATGGACACCTTTCAAATTGAATTAGGTATTGATTATATCTTCAGATATTGTTGTCTTTCAGATAGAAAGAAAAACTATTTTGGAATTACAACGAGAGGAGTCCCAATAGTCAAGGGATTAATGGGTAAAAAGAAAAACACACCAGAGTTAGCTAAGAAACCTTTTGAAAAGTCGTTAGAAATCCTTACAGAAGTTCAAAATGCTGAAGACCTTGAGATTGCTAAAACCAAAATTATCAAGACAATACAACAAGTAAACCAAAAAATCTCAAAGAAGGAATTTGAGCTAGAGGAACTGGCCATCAATGTAACAATGTCCAAGAAAATTGAACAATATGATAGTTGGACACAACCTCTTCAAGCCGCAGTTCAACTAATAATTAACTTTCCTGATGGAGAAAAACCAACTGTTGGAAGCTTCATTAATTTTATAAAAACAAGACCATTTCAACTCCCACCCCATTCAATTAAACTATCTGATAAAATTGTTAATAGTAATGAATGTTCAGTGAAACCTATTCAGTTAGCAAAGAAAACCGATGTAGATATAGCGAAAGTTAAAGAACTACTAAAATCTACCTTAATACAACTACTCGATACAATTGGTATCTCGTGGTCTGAATCAATTGAGGGTCAAAAATCCCTAGATAATTGGTTTAAGTGAATATGGGGTGTGTCATGTGCCAGAAACTAGCATGATTAGAATTTCACAGAAATCTTTGAACATTGACAACTTAAATGATCTCTACTCGTCTCTTGAAGAAGAAGATATCACAATAAAACGAATCTTTGATACACGTTTTTCTCATTCTGGAGATGACCTAATTATAGAGGGAGAGATTGACAGAATCTTATCAAAACTCTCTGAAGATTTACCTAGAATTATTGGTATAAGATTCAAAACAAATGATTTGTATTCAGAACTCGAATCTAAGTCAGCCCTTAACATAGAGCATGGTGATACAAGGATTTTCTTTGGTACAACATTGATAAATTATGACCAACTCTATAATCGATTAAGAATCTCTGATAAAACAAAAATACTCTCTATGTTTTTCAGATCTCAACTTGGAGGTCAATTTAGAGCTTTAATGCCAGTAAAAATTAAAGGAGTAGTCGTAGCAAACAAAGTTACTAAAACTGTAGAATTTATCCTACCGTCTCAACGAATTGCAACACTGAAAGCTTGGTTAGAACAATTAGAAAATAATCAAACAATCGATTTTAATAATCTTGTTGATATATTTAGAAACACAGATCCAACAATGCGTAAGGAAATGGAAGATGCAATGAATTGGGTTAATCAACATCTACCTGAAATCGTCGCAAAATCATCTGTGATAGAAAATATTGACATTGTAAGGGCTTATCAAAGTACTTTGGATTTAATGTGAGTAGTTGGATACTTAAATGGCTCACAAAGAGTTAAAGTTAAAAACATTATCACTTTTTATGGTCTGAAGGAGACTATATAATGAGAAAACTTAGTCAAATACTCTTCATAACTTTGCTAATTTCCGTATTAGGTTTCACTTACTCTACTGTAGGTTTTATTCCAGAAGACGAATTAGTTTTTGATCAAGTAGCATTAGACAGAGAAGTGATTGTTGGAGAGAATATAACTGTTGGAATCTTCATTAAGAATTTCTTTAATTATACAATAACTAACATTACTGTTTCATTAAATTTTACAGAAGTAAGCCAACTTAGGATTACCGGATGTTCATTTAGTGTACTTAGTGGAGACAATATAACAATAAACGAAACAATGTCATCACCTGCTATTAATGAATTTACAGCTGTAAACATAACAGGTTTATTTATGTCTGATAGTTATTTAGAGTACAATATATCTGAAATAAAACCAAATGAAAAGATGATTTTCAACTACAATGTCACGTCTGATACAATAAGTGATTCTCAAATACCATGGGCCTATATGTCATTTTATGATAATTGGACTGATTTACAAGAAGAAATAAGAAGTCAGAATAGATTTCTATTAAGCTTTGTCTCCGAAATTACGGCATTTCATCCCGATCTACCTCAATGGAATATTGGAAACGAAATTCCTGAAGGTTGGGCTTGGGTCATATATGCTGTTGTACCAGTAGCAATCGCAGCTATTTCAGCACTATTCCTATATTTCAGAAGAAGATAGAACCCTATGGTTCTTTTTATTTATTTTAATAATCATAAAATCCTGAACTTGTTTTCTTTCCTAGCTTACCTTTTTCAACCATTTCTCTTAACAGAGTAGCAGGTTCATACTTATCTCCCAGCTGGTTTTTGATATACTCTCCAATTTCCAACATAACATCTAGACCAATATAATCAGACAACTCTAATGGCCCCATAGGATGGTTCAAACCTAATTTGATTGCTTTATCAATATGGTCTTTTTCAGCTACTCCCGATTCTAAAAGTTTGTATGATTCATTTAAAAACATCCACAATAGTCTATTAACAATAAATCCTGGTGCTTCTTTTGAAAGTACTGGTGTTTTTTCAAGAAATGTACATAAAGAAATTGTTCTTTCTATTGTTTCATCACTCGTTTTTTCACCTCTTATAACTTCAACTAGATTCATAAGAGCTGGAGGATTGAAAAAGTGCATTCCAACAAATCTATCTGGACGTTGAGTTGCAGTTGCGAGTTCTGATATTTTAATAGCAGAGGTATTTGTAGCAAAGATAACATGGTCATCACAAAATGTTTCAAGTTTCTCAAACAATTGTTTTTTAGCTTTCTCATCTTCAGTTATTGCTTCTATAACTAACTGCACATTCACAGTTGCATCTTTCAAATCTAGAAAAGAATGAATATTCTCTTTGAGAGTATCTACTTCTTGATCACTCATCTCCCCTTTTCTTTTACGAGAATTTAGAAAATTATCAATATTCTGAGATCCAGAATCTAGATATTTTTGTTCAATATCTACAATATTTACTTCAATTCCCGCTTTTGCTAAAACAAGAGCTATACCACTACCCATTGTTCCTGAACCAATAACAGCTATTTTTTTGAATTCAGAATTCATACTAAACCAATTACAGCATTGTAATATTTAAGAATTAAGCCATGTGTGTATGAGTATTATTAGTCTAAACATATGGCTTCTAGTAACTGTGAGGTATTACATCGTCTTTTAATAATTTTTATGGTTTTTTACTTGGTGCCAACCATGGGTTCAAAGGTAGAAGTAAAGTTCCGCGACTATGATATCTACAAACTCGCCATATGTGGTCCTGGGAGATCGGGTAAGACAACAATTTGTAAAAGAATCAGCGAGAATGTATTTTTAAAGAAATATAAACCAACTGTCGGAGCGGAATTTCACACTTATTCATTTAAAACCAAAAAAGGAAAAGCTGTAGCTCTTTTCTATGACATGGCAGGTCAAAAAAGGTTTGGTGTTGTAAGAAAACTTCTCTATCCTGGAACTAATGCTGCTGCCATAATTTATGATGTATCCAACAAAGATTCTTTCAAGCAGTGTGCTGATTGGATTAGAGAATTAAGGCAGGAAAATATCGATTTAGATATAACTATTGTCGGAAACAAAACTGATGTTTCAAGAGAAGTTCAATATAGTGATGCAGAAAGAATTGCTAGAAGACTAGGTTGCAGATATGTAGAAACATCTGCATTGACAGGTGATGGCGTAGCAGATCTAGTAAAAACATTAATCGAAAGTGCTATAAAAGATCAGAATGCTAGACTAAAATCTGTAGGCAGATAAAACTATCAGATTAATTTTAGAAACTCATTCTATTTTTCATTCATCGTTTAGCAAAATGTTTTTCAGCGCTCGAGTACTGGAAGGTTTAATGAGTAAGAAAATACGAAGAGTTTCAAACATAAGAATCTATGCAACTCAATATGGTATTTTCCTACTTGGAGGAATTCTATTCATTGTTGGTATCTACATGTATGATGCTGGTGCTGGTGCTCCGGATGCAAGAGGATTAGAAATCGCAGGATTCATTTTAATTACTTTGGGTTTAGTTTTTGTGGTCCTTTCAGGTATTTATGCACGTACAGGTGCAAAGGTTATTGGTACAAACTGTCCATTATGCCATGGAACAGGTTACGTTGATAATGGCGTAAAGTCACAAGCTAGAAAAGAAGTTTGTTCAGTATGCAATGGGACTGGAAAAATGTATGATAAGGGAACAGAGATGTGGGAAGAGGAACAGAGAAAGAAGGCTTCACAAAAGACAGAAGAAAAAGTTGAAGTTGAAGTTCAAAATAACCTTGAATAATTTATTGTATTTTCATATTTTTACAACACAGTTAAAATTAATAAAGATAAATTACTTGGTTTCTATAATGGTAAAAATCACTCTAATCACCGGTAATGGAAAAGGTAAGACTTCAACAGCCATTGGACACGTCTACTTGGAACAAAATAAAGGAAAGGAAATTGTAATTGCACAATTTCTAAAAACTGGAAACAACTGTGGAGAGTGTAATTTTATTAATAGGTTCTATAAAACAAGATGGTTTAATTTTGGTAAAAAAGAATTTTATGTTTCAGATACACAACTGGAAGAATTTAGAGATATAGTTGGCAGGGGTATAACTAAACTTACAGATGAATTGAACAATGTCAGAACCGATATTCTATTACTCGACGAATTAGGTATAGCTTTATCCTATAATCTGGTGAAATGGGAAGATCTCCTATCAATCACAGAAGCAGTAAACGAAGAAATCATAATTACAGGAAGAAAAACTCCTGAAATAATAAAGAACAAAATTGATGAAATAATCCAAATTGAAGAGATCAAACACCCTTATAATGATGGAATAGTGGCTAGAAAAGGTATTGATTATTAATTTATTCCGATTTTCATCTATATATTTTTCAATTTTTTTACTTTTGAAGTGGGGTCACCCTTCGAAGGAGTTAAATTGAGGTTAGACTACTGTCTGATTAAGTATTACCTTTAAATACTCTAACCTCTTCGAACTAATAGTAGTGGTGTAACGTAATGAGTAAAAAGACAGAGATACAGGAAGAAATTGCTGAACCTGAAACAAAAGAACTTGAAGAGCAATATGAGGAACACCTTATAGAGCTTGCTGAGCAAGAAACAACTAAAAAGGAAAAACAATCAAAAAAAGATACTTTTAGCAAGTTAGAAGATGTACCAGGTTTAGGTAAGAAAACTCTGGATATTTTAAACGAAAATGACATCAATGAAATTGAACAATTGATGACTACTCGACTTATTGAACTCCAAGCAATGGGTATTCAAAGATCAATAGCAAAGAAAATCAGAGAAGAAATCGCTAATTCTTTTGATAAATACAAGTTTTTCAAGGAAGAAATCGGATTAGAGGATCTTCCTGGTGTTGGTAAAGCAACAGCAGATATGTTGAGAGAGAAGGGATTGAACGTTTACCTTCTGGAAACAACCCCTATCAGAGAATTAGAAGAAAAATATGGTATTACAGAAACTGCTGCAAAGAAATATAAGGCATCACTTACTGAAATCCGGGGTGGGATTGATTTTGTCAATGCATTTGAAATTATGGAAAAGCAAAAAGATTCTCCTGCTTTTACATATGGAATAAAAGCTTTAGATGCATTAACTACCATAGATGAATTAGGTGTATCGGGTGTTAGACTTGGAGAAACCTTAGAGCTTTTTGGTCCATTTCGCTCAGGAAAATCTCAGCTCTGTCATCAATTATGTGTAACAGTTCAACTTCCTCCAGAACTTGGTGGTGTTGGAAAAAAAGCAGTCTTTATCGATACAGAAGGTACATTCTCACCAAGTAGAATAAAAGCTATACACGAAAAATTACAGAAAGATCTTGGATGGGAGAAGAATTTTGAGGATGTTCTGAAGGATATCACATATGCAAGAGCATACAATTCAGACCATCAAATGACTCTGGTAGAAAGACTGCTAGAACTATTTTACAATCATAAGGACGAATATGGTTTTGTAGCACTTGATTCTGCAACAGCACACTTTAGAGCAGAATATGCAGGAAGAGGAACGCTGGCAGAAAGACAACAAACAATCAATCACCATCTAGGGATATTAGGAAGATTAGCAGACACTTATGTAGTAGCAGTAGCGATTACAAATCAAGTCCAATCTAATCCTGCAGCATTTTTTGGTGATCCAACACAAGCTATAGGTGGAAATATTCTAGGCCATTGGGCTACAACACGTTTCTATCTAAGAAAATCCAAAGGAGAAAAACGAATCATTAGAGTATATGATTCACCTTACTTACCGGAAACAGAAGCAGTCTTTGCAATCACACCTGAAGGTTGTGTTGATGTAGAAGGAGCCGAGTAAAAGAAATTAACCCATGGAAGTTCCACAACTTCCACAGAATTTCCACCTTATGTTAACAATTGAATTACAGTAAGGACATCTTCCTCGATATTCAGCTGGTATATTTGTTTCTTGGATATGTGAAGCTCTTCCATAGTGAGTGACAGGAGATAAACCAACCATTTCTGTTGGATCAGAATCTAAGTCTCGTCTAAAACTTGAGTTCAAAATGTAATCCTCTTCAATATCATCGACAGGTAAATTTCCGCTTGCTGAATCAGAAAAAAGATTAGTAATATCTATATCATCGATATCAATTCGAATAGGGTCAGTATAAAATCGATCTGATGATTGAAGTGAATCTGAAGCAAGAGGGGGAGTTCTTTGATTTAAATTATACTCAGAATTATTTGTTACACCCAAATTTTGTGAATACAATTTATCATATATCTTGCAATGATCTGAAATAGGGCATGTTGTTGAGCCATACTGTAGATTTGGTGAGGCATCAATAAATGTTCTACCTACCAATAAAGAACCATTAAGGGGATGAATCTTTAAACCTTGTTCAAGTAAAGCTTTGAGAACAGATTTTGGATCATAAAATTCACCATTTATCTCAATAACACCTTTAATATCGTTAAGATTCATCATATCATATTATACGTACAACTCATTAGGTTAAAAAACTAGTATTATATCAGTATGAATAGGGGTATTACTAAAAAGAGAAAAAGAGTAAAATTATCACTCTTGATACTTCAAGTGGATAGCTTTTGTTACTCTATTAAGCCAATCATCTAACTTTTCAAATAGTTCGCTATGAACTTCAGGTAGAAGAATATCGCCGTCTGGCATTTTAGAAACTCGTTGAACCCAAGAATTTAATTCATACAACATAGGTGACATCCCTACTTGAGTTTCTACCTCATCTCTAAGATCTTCTAGCATTTGTGAAATATTCCCACAACTTGAATTTGGATTTATCATCTGGGTTATGTGTTTGAATTTTGATGAAACAGCTGTAAAGGCTGCATCAGCTTCAGTAGAACCACTAACAGCAGGTTCTTCTTCAGTAATTCCAGGAGACACATATTCCTCTTTCTTTGGTTTCTTAGCAGGTTTAGATTCAGCTACAGGAGCTTGTTCTACAGGAGTTGAAGTACTCACAGTAGTACCTAAACCATCAATTTTTGCATTTAGATTAGAAATCATGTCTTTTATTCCAGGAATTTCTCCAAGCTTAAGTCCAACTTCAGATACCTGTGTTTCTACGTTTGAAAAACCAGTCATCTTAGTTTCTAATTGGGAAATTTGTGTAGATAGCTTGCCAATTGAATCATTAACATTTTGAACTAAAGTAGATAGTTTGTTAATCGAATTGATCAGTTGTACTAACATTTCTTCTGGGTTACTCATTAATATTCACGATAACAGAAGTACTTGAATTTAAAAAAATTTGTGGATTAGGCGTATTGGAAAAAAGCACTCAAAAATCAGTAAAAACCTTCAATGGTATTAGGAGTTACATAATCTTAATAAAGCTAGCAAACTTTTCATAAATGAAGGCTAATGAGTGAAAGAGATATAGTAGAATTACTTGTTAGATGGCGTTCTGTGGCAATGATGCTAGAAAGAGAAGAGTTCAAGAGAATAGCGGGAGATCAAAAAGGACTGATTGCTGCAGTATTAATGATATTACTCGAAATGCAAAATAAGAGTTCTGGAGTATATTAGAACACAGAACAATCATAGTGTAAGGGATATTTATGTTATCTGAAGAAGAATTCTGGCCTCGGATTGCGATAGAAGCAAACGAGTTAAAAAAAGAGTTACCAACTTTCAAACCTGTTGATGGTAATACTCTACAATGGCGAGGGTTCATCTTTGGAGCAGGACTATATGAGGGGGGGGTTTTTGTACTTGAAGTAGAAATTCCAAGAGAATACCCATTCAAACCTCCAAAGGTAAAAATGCTGACTAAAGTATTCCATGCAAATGTATTTGACACTCGTATATGTGTAGGGGTGCTTGGTGCAGATTGGACACCAGCAAATAATTTAGTTGATGTTATCGAATCAATACGGTTTATTTTAAGTAATCCAAATCCGGATGACCCCTTAAATTCTACCGCTGCAAATTTAATGAAAAGAGATCCAAAGGAATACTCCCGTAAAGTCAAAGAATATGTAGACAAGTTTGCTACTTTTGAACAGATAGGAAGGTACAGTCTTTAGTTTTCTAATCAAATTTTTGTTTATCATCATAAGCAATTCTTATTTAGAATGAAGAAAATAGTATCCCGATGTCTCAAGGATATATCCAAGAAGTATTTTCTAGTTTCCAAGGAGAAGGTGCAGCTATTGAAGGAAGTTGTTATGGATTAAGACAAATATTCATTAGGCTTTCAGGTTGTCCTTTAGCTTTGGGCGTTCATGGAACAAAAGGTTGTATTTGGTGTGATTCACCAAAATCTTGGAGTTCTACACAAAAGAGATATCTTCTGGAAACCGAACCAGGCAGCCAAATATTTGAAGAAATAGATAATCCTGTAACTTCAAACGATATCCTAAATATAGTCAAGAATCTTACATCAAAGGATTTACACAGTATTAGTTTCACAGGCGGAGAGCCTTTGTTTCAAGAGTCATTTCTAGAAGAAACTATTGAACTCCTCAAATTAAATGGGTATACTATTTATTTGGAAACAGCTTTTACAGATAATTTTGAGTATTTAGAAAAGATTGCAAAAAATATAGATTATGCTTGTGTAGATGTTAAAGACAGAACAGCTGAAGCAGCATTGAACTGGGAAAAGCTAATAGAACAGGAGCTTTTAATGTGCAAGATACTAAAAAACTCAGGAACAAAAGTCTTTGCAAAAACTGTAATAACTAAATCTTCAAAAGATGAAGATTTTGAGATAATCGCAAGAAACTGTGGAGAAATTGGTGTCCCAATAGTAATTCAATTTGTCTCTCCAACGGCAGGATCTAAGGTTGAAAAACCAACCTGGAGTCAAATAAACAACTTCAGTCAAATAGCGGGCAAATATCTACCAGCAGATAAAATTGGAATTTCAATTCAAATGCATAAAGCTGTTGAAATTCTATAGGTGATGAAAGATGAAACTAAATAGTAAATCATTATCAGATGTTCAATCTGATGATTCCAAAATCCAAATTGGAATTAGAAGAGTGGGAGTATGTGACATACCCAAAGTCATTAAACGCAAAAGATTCGGCGAAATTAATGAATTGACAGCAAAAATTGATGTTTATGTTGACCTGTTACCTTCAAAAAGGGGTATCCACATGTCTCGCAATATTGAAGCAATTAATGAAGTCATTTCAACACTTACAGGAGAAGTGATTTCTGATAGTGAAGAATTATGCGCTCAAATTGCAGAAAAAATTCTAGTAGCACAACCAGGTGCTACTAATTCCGAAGTTAACCTAACATCTGATTATGCGTTAAAGACATATTCTGAAGCTATAAAAAGTGAAAAATCAAGCGTACACAAGCTTATAGCGGGTGCCCGAGCTAAGAAAAATGGGGAAAAAATAGAAGTTGTAAAAATTATTGGTGCAGAAGTTGAAGGAACAACTGTATGTCCTTGTTCACAAGAATTGTCAAGAGATTATGCACAAGAAAAACTTCTAGAGAAAGGGTTTACTGAAGAACAAGTTGAATTTATTTTGGAAGATATGCCTTTAGCAGCACATAATCAAAGATCAAAGTCAACACTTATTTTTGAACAACCAAGAAATGCAGACAGAATAGAACTAGAAGATATAATAAAAATACTTGAAAGTTCTATGAGTTCCCCTATTCACGAAGTACTTAAAAGAAAAGATGAACAAGCAGTTGTTTTGTATGCTCACAAAAATCCTGTTTTTGTTGAGGATGTAGTTCGTACCATACTTAAACAAGTTGCACTGAAATATGACAATCAACCTCCTGAAACACAAATTTGTGTCAAACAGATTAATTATGAAAGTATTCACCAACACAATGCAGTAGCAGAGGTTAAAACTACATTACAAAGATTGAAAGAGCAATTAAATGGGTTTGAAAATTATGAAACAAAGTAAGAAGAATCAATATACCATAATAGTTGAGAATTTTTCAAAACCAATCATCTATGATGGTTCTCAGATAGTTAATAGATATACTGCAGAGAATTATGGCGTATTTGGTGAAACTATACTGATATTTAGAGGAGGAATGAAACTTTCTCCTGATGAAATGGTTGATATAAAAGATATAATTAGGGAATCACATCTGAACAAAATTCTTATTAGTTCTGATGATTCTTTACATTTTATAATTGAGGAGTTTGATGTTCAACCTCCAAACATGGAAATGGAATATTATAGATTACAAGTTTTAATACAGATAGTAACAGAAGTTCTAAGAAGTAAAGAAATAGAAATCATAAGAAAAGGAACAGACATGTTTGTCAATGAGAAAAAATTGAATGTTGCTATTGCTTCAATAGGGATTTCTAGCAGTAAGATTCATTTAGGTATCAATGTTGCTAGTACAGGTTTTCCTTCACATGTAAATGCGATAGGTCTATTAGAGTTGGGTATAAAACTAGATGATGTAGAAAATATCGCAGTAGAGATTGCTGAAAGATATTC
>CAZPXJ010000002.1:16460-89353 GCA_964590855.1 uncultured archaeon | reverse complement strand
AGAAGCAACTAAAAAGACAACAACTAAGCCAAAAGAAGCAACTAAAAAGACAACAACTAAGCCAAAAGAAGCAACTAAAAAGACAACAGCTAAGAAAGCTACAACCAGTAAAACAAAGAAATCTTAATTGTTTTATAACGTTTAACCTTTCCAGAAAAAACAAAGGTTTTAGTATGATTACTTTTCTTTCAGGAGGAACTGGAACTCCAAAACTAATTCAAGGGTTTCGACAGATAGTATCAGATAATCAACTATCAATTATTGCAAATTCTGCAGACGATATAACGATATATGGATTATATGTCTCTCCCGATATTGACACAATTATCTATTTGTTGGATGACATCCTCGATACTGGGAAATTCTGGGGAATCAAAAATGACACTTTTGAGACATTAAATTTTCTGAACAAACTAGGTTATGAGACATGGTTCAAAATCGGTGATCGAGATTTTGCTACACATATTTTCCGGACTAATCAGATGAAAAATGGCGAGAAATTATCAAGAATAATTGATGCAATTCGAAGTAATCTAGGGATAGAATCTAGAATATTTCCAAGTTCTGAAACACATATAGAAACAAGGATTATAACAAAATCTGGTGAGGACATTCATTTTCAGGAATTTTGGGTAAAAGAACGGGGAGAGGTAGAAATAGATGAAGTATATATCAAAGATATTAATGAAGCAATAACGCCAGATTTAGCTTTACACAGCTTAGATACAAGTCAGTTCATCATTATAGGTCCTAGTAATCCAATTACTAGTATTGGCCCAATTATCAAATTGAGACAGATAGAGGAGAAGTTAGTAAAAAATAAAGAGAGAGTAACAGCTATTAGTCCCATTATTGGTCAAGTTCCAATTAGTGGACCGACATCACAGCTAATGAAAACTCAAGGGTATTCAGTTTCACCCATTGAAATTGCTAGAATGTATCAAAATATCTGTGAAACTTTTATAATAGATAAATCAGATAGTGACCTGGTAAAACCTATTGAAAAAGAAACAGGTTTAACTGTTTTAACATCAAACATCTTATTCAAAGATACTCTCGTTGCCAAAGAACTAGCTACAATGATCCTAAATAGAGGAAAGGTAGTATGAAAAAAAATGTTGATTTGTTTTATCCGCCAATTATTCAATCTGCTATTGCAGGAATTGCAAATATCCAGTTCTGTCAAAAGATGTTAAATCTGAATTGTGGTATGGTTACTTTAGGTGGACTCTCAATCGATAAGAAGAGCAAGAATGCAACCAAAATGCTAATTAGTCAAGGACGAGAAGAATTTTTACTTCCTGAGAGTTTTTCTGAAATTGAGAAATGGTGTAAGAATATCAGCCAATTGAAAAAGATAAAGCCTATACAAAAAATTGCAGCTAACATAAGACTTGTGGAAATTGATAATATGAGTAGTTCTTGGCTAGAGCATCTCATTCCTTACGTTGACTATCTTGAGATAAACGCTCATTGCAGACAAAAGGAAATTGTAGATATTGGTGGTGGTCAAGCTTTGTTAGGTGATTTAAAACATTTAGAGGAACTATTACAAAAAATCAACCTCAATTTTTCAACAGCTGTTTTTGGCATTAAAATCAGAGGTTATATTGTTAATAATGTGAACGAACTAATCAACATATTAGATAGAAATAGATGTGGCTATATCCATATCGATGCAATGGTTCCAAATGAAGAAAGTGCTGATTTGGAGCAAATACAAGAGTTTACTAATTCTACTGATATCCCGATTATTGGTAATAACTCAGTAAGAACAACTAAAGATATACGTAAAATGTTATCAATAGGTGCTAAAGCTGTTTCCATAGCTAGACCACTAATAAATAATCCAACATTTATGGAGAGCTTGGTAACAAAATATCTTAGTGAGTATAAATGACAAAAGCTATAATCATTCCCTATAGAGGAACAATATTGGACAAGAGTAGACTTCATTCAGTTTTAGATTTAAAGATTCTAGAACAACTTCTCAACAAAGTTACACAAAATGTTCTAAATGAGGTTCTCCAGATTGAAGGAATTGATAAGGTCTACGTGCTAACACATAAATCTGAATTAGAATTTCAAGGTAATTATGACTTACTAAAAGATAAAGGAAAAGAGTTGAATGATTCAATTTTACACGCTCTTGATGATATTGAACAAGAGATTGTTACTATTGTAATGGCTGATTTACCTTTGATCAAATCAACACACATTGAAGAGATATTAGAGGATTATCTGAAAACAAACAGCGTCATTTTAGCTCCTACAGAGGATAAGGGGACCAGTATAATCTGTTTTAACAAAACTTATGGTTTTCCCGGTTTATTTGGAAAAAATTCATCTCTCAAATTTAAAGACTTTTTTGAAAGAAATCCAGAAGGAATCATTTTGAAGACGTATAGAGAAGCTTACAGAGACATAGACACATTTAAAGATTTAATCAAAATAGCTAACAATGAATTATTACCAAATGGACTTCATTCAATCTTTAAGGAATGTGTAAAATTTGAGCGAGAAAATTAAAAGAATTCAAAATGTTTTAAAAAATCACGGGATAGATGGATGGATTGTTTTCTGTCATCACTCCTATGATATTCACCAACGATATTTATTAGAAAAATGGTTTTCATCACCAACGCTGACTCTAGTTCCTCAGAATGGAAACCCAACTGTAATTACTTCACAAATGGAAGCTATGATGGTTGATGATGATATCTTTGAAGTAGTTCCATACAAGAAAGGTGTTGAATTCAAAGACAACATAAAAACACTACTAAACAACTTCTCTGAAGAGTCCAAAATAGCACTAAATTTTGTAGAGGAGGAACAAGTTTTCACAAATTTCAGTTACGATATTTTGACTAGTGGAACACTCAAAGCTTTAACCAAATTTAACCCTCAGCTAAACTATGTATCTGCAAGAGAACTCATTTTTGACATCAGAGCCGTTAAAACTAAAAAAGAAATTGAAAATCACAGAATTGCTGCTCAGTTAGCAGAAGAATTAATGGAAGAAATAGTTGAACCAAAAATTAAACTTGGAGTTACAGAAAAAGAAATTGCTGCTCTTATTGAATATGAAGCAAATAAACGAGGGGGAATCGCTTTTGAAGCAATTGTAGCCTCCGGAGCTCATGCCGCTATTCCTCATCACAAGGCAGGACAAAAGAAAATAAAAGCAGAACAAGTTCTATTAATTGACTATGGAGTCGCTTATGAAGGTTCCAATTCAGATATTACTCATACTTATTGGATTGGAAGTAAGCCTTCAGAAAAAGCTCTTCATGTATACGAAGCTGTAGATCAAGCTAAGGAAGCAGCATACTTGAAGATAAAAGCTGGTGTTATCAGTGAAGAAGTTGAGCAAGCTGTACGAGATAAATTTGTAGAATATGGTTATGACCCAGAAAAATATTATATTCACTCAACAGGACATCCATTGGGCATAGAAACACATGATATAGGAATAGGTATTCGAAAAGGAACCCCTGATAGTCCTAGCAAAGCACTTCTGGAAAATTCGGTGATAACCGTCGAACCAGGTCTTTATTTTGCTAATGAATTTGGTGTTCGTCTAGAAGATGACTGCGTTGTTACAAAAGAAGGTTCTATTCGGCTTTCTAATACTCCAAAAGAGATGAAATGTCTTTAGCTCAAAGCGATTTCATCTCAAACTCTTTTTCCACAAATAATGCAGACTCTAGATTGTCTTGGTACCTCTGAACCGCAAGCTAAGCAGTAAACCCTTTGTATAATATCTTCTTCCTTCTCAACTACTTTAGCATTTTTTAATTCATTTATCTCTCTTTTGGAGAATTGCCAGAGAGTTGGTGTCAGTAAACCCCCAAGAAAAGCTCCTAGAACAGGAACGCAGAAAAATACTATTCCCTCCACTATAGATAAGATAAGAGTTAAGGGGTAATTTTCAATAACATCATACAAACCAACACCTATAATCCCATAAATGGTCAGTATGATAAGAAAAGTAAGACCTATAGTACCTGAGAGTAAGATGCCGTCCTTCTTGTATGCAAAAAAACCAACAATAAATCCGCTTGCAACTAGTAATACTGCGAAACCAACTATTTGTTCCCACTGACTTAAAGAACTAACATCTAAAATGATTATAAATGCAAAATAAGCTAATGTAGCTCCAACCGCTGAACCACCTAGATCAAATAAAATTCTAAGTACTAGATTCTTTCTTTTCACTTGTTATAATAGTATTAATTCCTTTTAATAATTACGAAAGTTTTCGAGGTTAATCATTTACCAGCTCGTTAGTATTCCCATCTGCTGATAAATTCTCCCCAATTTGCATAAATTAGTTGCTTATCTTCCTGTGAGATATCATAATTATCAACTTTATAATCTCTAAGAGAATTGATGTAATTTTCGATTTTTTCTTTAACTATATAATAATCACCAAGAGATAAGCGAGAATATATTTTGTTTAGTTGATGAGAAGGATTATTTCTTAAATCCTCATATTTTATCTCAATAAACTGATCAGGGGGGATATGTGGTATAGTTTCATATAATGTATGATAAAAGGACAAATAAGTTCGAAAAATAAAATTTTCCAGATTGAAATCTGGATTGTGAAACCAAAACAGACTAGTATTTGTCTGGTAGAGTTTAATCATTGAAAAAAATACTTCGTAAGGATTTCTATAGATATGAATGAATTTGGAGTTTGGGTATATTTCAAGGAGTAACTTCATTCGCAATGTATCCAGCGGGTTTTTTAATAGTAATTGCTTTCCTTTTTCTTTGTATGTTAATTTCTTCAATAAATATTGTAAAGCCTGTTTCCATTCCCCGAATTCAATTTCAGATACTTCATCAAATGAAGCATATTTCAGATATTCTTGTTCTTTATTCAAGAAAAATAAGGATGTTAGTGGAGAAAGTAAGCATAGGTTAGTAAGCGCGAATTCATGTTCTTGAGGTGTATCAGAGTCCATTTTCATAGAATCCATTGGCCTGGTTTTAGGAATAAGAGGTTTCATGAGGAATCGAATTAATTTGTAATTACCTAAAATTAAGTGAGGAAAAGTAGCCTCTACAAGATTAAGATAACCGAATTGATCATCATTTAGAAGTAAATTTTGAAGATGGGTAGTCCCGGTTCTCCAATGTCCAATTATGAATATAGGGTCCTGTTTAATCTCAGTGTTTTTTATTCTTTTAGCATATCTAAGATGTTCAAAAAGGGTAAGAGGAGCAAATAGAACCACAATAACCGTAATAAGAAAGATTCGAGGAATATAGCGGAGACTAATATTAAATCGGTTTTTCAGGAGAAGTATAAACCAGTGCTTCAAATTTGTCCCCATAATAAACATGTTAAATTACATCCCGCGATACTCTAGTATCTTGTAAGAAATACGTTTTTAATAAGTTTTTAATAATATTCATCAAGTAAAATAAGTCACAAACTCATGATAAAAGTATAACACGTAATACCAGCGTGTGATGTCAATAATATTTCGTTTTAAGTTAACTATAGCGAATGATTCACTAGGTGAAATAATTGTCATGGAGATTATGGCTGAAATCTAAGCCAAAATCAATAAATTTAGGGTTCTATGGTGAAGTGAACGCTGGAAAAACTACTCTCGCCAATAAAATAGGGAAAGATTGGGCAGACCAGGAAGTGGGAATCGTAAGTGAAATTCCACATGAAACAAGAACTATACAAAAACTTGAGAAAGTGAACTTCGCTTCAAATGGTACTCAACTAGACCTAACTTTAATTGATATGCCAGGAATAGCTTCTTCTGTTAATCCAAAGGAATTCATGAAACATGGATTATCGGCATCAGAAGCAATGCAAAGAGCTAAAGAAGCAACCAGAGGAATAGTGGATGCAATAAAGTTCTTAGAAAATGTTGATGTGGCGCTAGTAGTTATAGATGCATCTAGATCACCCTTTGATCAAGTGAATTTTACAATTATTGGTAATTTAGAACATCAGAAAAAACCGTTCATACTCGTACCAAACAAAATTGATTTACTTGATGCGGACATTAGAATGGTTAAAGATGCTTTTCAGGATTATACCGTAGTTCCTATTTCAGCTATGCAAGGAGATGGAATAGACACTCTTTACGATACAATCGCCAGTATGGCGAAGAAGGTGAAGTGATAGAAATGAAGTATAGAGTGGATTTTATACCTTATTCGGAAACAACAGACCTTTCGTCAGAAGAAAAAGTTAGTTACATCTTATCAAAAGTTGTTAGAAACACAATCCTTGTTCTCGAAGATGGACTTTCACATACAGAAGAGCTAACCTTAATTGAAAAAACAATGACTAAGATTGACTATGATAAATTCGTTGGCATAAAATTGTTTTCAATTGAAGGTGGAGATGACTTCAAATGGACTAAGCTATTTGCAAAAAATAACAAAACTAAAGGATTTACAATAGTTGCTCCAAACGAGGCTGTCTCAGTTATCAAAGACAAAAGAGGAATTTTATCCATAAGAATCGCAGGATAAAATCTTCTTATTTACATTGATCTTACGACTGACAATAAACGTTCAAAAGAGTCCTCAATTGCCCCATCAGTTGAGATGACTGTAACGTTTTCTTCACCGTAAAGGTGAAGCATGTCAGTCAAAATAACCTCCATAATCTCGGCTTCAACGTTCTCATCGATCTTCGGTTCGGCATAATCTCGCACCACCAGTCTCTGTCGTAAATTGAGAACCGAACATCTGAGAACAATGCAGTGCAATACATAGGAGGAGGGGAGTCGCGCTACATGTCCTTCAATAATTAAAGGTAATTCTGCAGAATGATTTTCAATCATCTTGAGCAGATACTCATTTAATTTATCATCATCAACAACATAACTTTGCATGTCTTCATCAAAGTACTCGTAAAGTTGTTCATCTTTGATTTTCTGACTCAGTTCTACCACAGTATACCCTTCTTTTATGAGTAGCTGAGTTAGAGTTGTTTTACCTGTACCTGGAGTTCCAGTTACTTCAATAACTCTTTTCATTAAAATTGACTATTAGTGAACGAATAAAAGCATTTAGTCACAATATAGCAATTTCTGATTTTTCTGATTTTTCTGAAATATCAGAAACCTTATAATCGTTCGATACAAGAGTATGTTGAGAACAATGAATTCACAAAAGAATACCGAACCCTGTTGCTCTGCTAGTACCAAAGATTTTGGATGCTGTCACATTGAAGGTGTTGTTCATGTAGATAGCAGAGGGCAAATTGTTCTACCTAAAGGTTTGCGAGATAAGATGAATATCAATGAAGGAGACAGACTAATTGTAGTTGGTATGCGAGAAAAAGGCGAATTAACTAGTATTTCTCTGATGAAAGCTGATAAAATGGATAACATGGTTAGAATTGCGTTGAAACCAATTATGAAAAGTGTTATTGGAAATCAGACAGAATAAATAAAGATAAAAAAAATAGGAGGAATTCTCATGGAAAAAAATGAAGTTAGAAAGACTGTTCGGAGAGAGTATGGAAAGATAGCAAGGAACAAAACATCTTGTTGTGATGATACTAAATCCAGTACTGAAAATATCAATACAGCAATTGGATATACAAGAGATGAATTAGATAGTATTCCAGCTGAATCAATTCTGGGACTTGGATGTGGAAATCCAACAGCTATTGCATCTCTAAAAGAAGGAGAAGTAGTGGTTGATTTAGGATCAGGTGGAGGACTAGATGTGTTCTTATCTTCTACAAAAATTGGTCAAACTGGAAGAGCTATCGGTATAGATATGACCCCAAATATGATTGATTTGGCAAGAAGCAATGCTGAAAAGAACAATATAACAAATGTCGAGTTCAGATTAGGGGAAATAGAAAATTTACCCGTTGCAGATAATCATGCAGATGTAATTATATCTAATTGTGTAATAAACTTGTCACCAGAAAAACAACGAGTATTTGATGAAGCATATAGAATTCTTAAACCAGGAGGAAGAATGTCAATCTCAGATATTGTTCTACTTAAACCACTTCCAGAATCAGTCAGAAACAACAAAAAACTTCTTGCTGCATGTGTAGCTGGTGCTGAATTGAAGGACATCTATTTGGGTATGATTGAAAAAGCAGGTTTCAAGGATATCCAAGTGTTAGAAAAAGGAAAAAAGATTACACAAGAAATCAATGCCGAAAAAGGAGAGGGTGATTCAGACCTCAAGATAATCCTAGATGGAACTGAGGTTGACATGGAAGATTTTGGTGAAGATAAAGAAGATGTTATTGCATTTGGTAGTTCAGTTCAAAGTATCACTGTTACTGCTTTCAAATAAGAGAGAAAGTAACAGTTCTCAATCTTACTTTAAAATTTCTTCAGACATCTTCTTTTTGCCGCCTAAGGCTTTCCATATTTTCATTTTCTTTGCTTCGCCGGATTTAATTTTACGGAAATTATCTCTTTGACGACTAACCATAACTAATGCTATGACGAATAGAAGAATTGCAATTGCTAGATTACATTGAGCCCAAGGCATTAACATAACTGCGGGTAGAAAAAGTGCAATTACTCCACAAAGTGCAGTAACAACTATGTAAGTAATTGAAGAGTAACCAACGATTGTAATCACTATAGGCCATAGTACAATCCAAAATGCAATAATTATAGGATTAGCAACAAGCATGGAAGCAAGTACAACAGTAATCCCCTTGCCACCACTAGATAATAGATAAAGTGGCCAATTATGTCCTAATATTGCACCAACACCAGATACTGCTAAACTAAAACAAAGGATAGTATCTGGAAAGAAAGAAGTTAATGGTTCTAAGATGCCACTATATACAGGATCAAAATATAATATTTTTGAGACAATAAACGGTACAGCTACAGCGGTTACTGAACGCAATACATCCAAAAATCCTGCAAATAATGCCCAGTTCCTAGATTGAGTTGCACGATATACATTTCTACCACCAACGTTTCCTGAACCCACTTGTCTAAGATCCTGACCTGTTTTTAACTTTGTAACTATCCAACTAAAAGGAATAGAACCTATAACATATGAGCTAATAAAGACAATTACATAAACCACCGCGAGATGCATATTTCTGAAACTCTACTGAGCTTTAATAAAAGATTTTTCTGGAGAAACTTCAAAAGCAATTAAATTTTTATACAAAGAATTTTCAACTAAAGCAATGAACGATGAAATTCCATCTCACATATTCAGGGCGTATGATATTCGAGGTCTGTACAATGAGGATTTAACTTCAACCATTATGTATCAAATTGGCTTAGCGTTTGGAACATATGTCAGCCAGAAACTAAAGGGGAAAGCTGTTGCAGTTGGTAATGAAATCAGACAATCAAGTTATCCTCTTACTTATTCCTTTATCTCAGGAGTTCTTTCAACTGGTGTAGATATAACCTATGTAGGTACAACCGCATTTGGACAAACATTATATGCAGGATGGAAGCTAGATAAGAAAGCTACTGCATTCATCACAGCAAGTCATCTTCCACCAGAATGGAATGGAATAAAATTCTATCACTCAGATGGAGTAGGTTTTTCTGAAGAAGAAATCTTGAAGATTCGCGATATAGCGATAAATAAAAATTACAATTTAGTATCATGGAAAAAACTAGGTAATTTGGAGATTAAAGATATTACAAGCGATTACGAATCATTCTTCAAAGATAGATTTAATTTCATTACTAAATTAAAAGTTGCTTTAGATTGTGGTGGTGGGAGTACAACACTCTCAGCTCCTAATCTGTTTACTTCATTAGGAATTGAAATTGTCCCGATCTTCTGTAAAACTGACCCAACTTTTTCAGGTAGACCTTCAGACCCCAAACCTAAAAACCTTCTAAAGATTGTTGAAGCAGTTCAAAAGCAAAACTGCGATTTTGGAGTAGCTTTCGATGGAGATGGAGATAGAGCAGTAATCGTGGATGATAAAGGTAAAATTCTATCTGCAGATCAAACTGGAATCATAATTGGAAAATATGGTTTAGCTGAGTACAAAGGCACAATAATAGTTAATGTTGAGTGTTCTAAGGCAGTTGCAGAACAGCTTGAGCCATTAGGATTCAAAGTTAAACAAATTCCAGTTGGACATACCTTCTTGACTATTGAAGCTAAAGAAGAAAAATCACCACTAGGAATAGAATCAAGCGGCCACATAATTATTCCAGAGTATTTTCTGTTTGATGATGCTGTGGTTACACCATTAAAAATCGCAGAAATACTTAATAGAGAAAAACAAAGACTGTCAACTTTAGTGGACAAAATCCCAATATATCCAATAAAAAAAGCAGAAATAGAATGTGATGATCAGGTTAAATTTATAGCAGTTGAAAATCTTAAACAAAGTCTCTCCTTAACATATGAAGACATAAACACTCTAGATGGCGTGAGAGTCAATTTAAAGGAGGGATGGGTCCTAATAAGAGCATCAAACACTTCCCCAATAATCAGAATGACAATAGAAGCTGATAGCATAGAGATCATAGAAGAGTTAGCACTTGAATTTGGGGAAAGAATCAAAGGCGAAATTGCAAAAATTCAATAAACAGGTAAGAAAATGACTACTACTAAATCAGAATTTTATTGTCCCTATTCTGAAAACTGCCATGAATGTTGTCTAGAGACAGAAATGCCGTTATCAGAGAAAGATATCACAAGAATTTCTGATTTAGGATTTAAAATTGATGAATTCCTGGAGGAACAAGATGGGTTTATGGTTTTAAGAAATATTGAAAACAAATGTTTTTTCCTTAAGAATGGTTTATGTAGTATCTACGAAGATAGACCTGAAGGATGCACTTACTATCCCTTAATATATGACCTAGAAATAGATGAATTTCTGATTGATGACCTTTGCCCTCATGCTCAAGATTTCAATCCTGATATCTACCAACCTCTTCATGAACCCATTCGATTCTTTATCTATATGCTTCTTAGTGAAAAAGAAATTAGACGTAGAAAAACAGAAGAAGAAAAGAAAAGGGTTGAGAAAAAAAATTAGTTAAAGATCTTCAATCTTAAACCAGAGATCAATCAAGTCTTTCGACCCACCAACAAATCCTGCTCTTTGATGGAGATAGTGAAGAGAAGTTAATTTGTTGACATCTAATGGTTTTAAGCTTTCGTACTTAATTTCATGACCATCAGCAGTTATGTAGAAACCATCCCCATTTACTTTTGACAGAATGTAGAGATATGGAATTACTTCGTAACAAAAACGTAATTTAGGTGAAAAATAACCAAATACACCAGTTTTTTCAAATACATTATTCATATCTTGTACCATACAACCGCCATAACGATTTTTTCCTTTGATATCTAAAGCATCAACAAATAATTTCTCTTTTGCTGAGTGATCATTATATTTCCCGCCTAAACCAAAAACAGGATTTTTACTAGGACTTATATCTAAACTATCTCTTAAAACCCGAAAAGATTCACCATCATAAACAAATTGAATAAAACCTAATTCAGTTGCTAAATCAAATCGCAGATATAGCGTATAACTAACTGTTAGAGCAGCAATAGTATGTCCCTTCTGATCAATAATATTGACAATTGCTCCAGGGCTTCTACTTCTGATGATAGAAGAGCCATCTATAAAATCCCCTAAGATAATAAGTTCTCCAGTTCCTCTCATTATATTTTCTTCATCAGTTTCTTCTCCTAATAATAAACTGTAAAGATTATTGGGCATTCTTTGTAGAAATAATTCTTGAGTAGCGATATCAAGACTCAATTGATTATCACCTGAGAGATTAAGAGTCCCAGAATAATCATTTTCTCCTAGTAAAAATGTAAGTATTTGTTTAGGAACATCTAAGCTAATAGTAATCAATTCCTTGATTATCTCTCTAAGATCTTCAGGTTTTACTTCTTCAAGATAAGATTCTACAGTATGATATTTTTTTATTGACATTTTTTCAATTCCTAATATTTTTCTAACAGTTGGTTTTCAGCCATATATTTAAAGCAGATTACAGCAGTATTGCTCATTTTCAAAGCTTTAATGAACGCACTCATGTCTGCTTCAGCTTTATTAATTATTGCTTCTTTAGTTTCCTGACGTATATTTTCCACCTCATCAAAATATTCTTTCCAGGCATACTTAGAATTCTTAGCAAAGGTTGTTGCATCTTCAACTTCAGGTTTGCCATAAGTTTCTAAAATCCATTTTTTCATTCTTGCATACAAATCAGGTTCATATTCTTCTAGAATCTCATATACTAATCTTTGCCAAAATGTACCTATATTTCCCTTAGCAATATTTCCATGGGGGAACGTTGATGCAATAACATCCACAGGAGTTCCTGTGATTCCATGTTGAGCAATTCTAGTTGAGATACCTATTTTCTTGAGAGCATCTACTATTTCAACAGTTCTCTGAACATTTATACCAAGTTGGGGAACCACCTCACCTTTAGCATTAACACTTACTCCATGAGTGGAACCATTGGCTATTGCGAGATAATCAATCTTAACATTATTTTCGGCTAACGACTTAACATAGTGAGTTGCTTCTTCTACGGAAGTAAATTCTGTTATTCCTATTTCTCCAACTTCACCTTCAAGCCCATATTCTTTTTGACCCATCTTTTCTTTCAAGAAGTCAAATAAAATAAGCCCTTTAGCAAGGATGTTTTTGAGATGTCCTTCAACATTTTTTGATTCTCTATCAAATAGGAAAGAAGTATCTATAGCATATCCAGTAAAACCACTTTCTACTCTAGCTTCTATCTCTTTCATTACATTTGCCATCTCTTCATCTGTACCTTTTTTTACAGTGAGATGATCTGCATGAAGAGAATAAGCAAACCACTTCTCTTTTTCTGCAGCAGACTTACATCGGTCAGCAAATTTTTGTGGAGTATACCCTGTATATCCACCTTTGAGAGACATTTCACTTAAAGCTAATTCAAAAATTACAACTGAAAGTGTCTTTTTTGCAGCTCTTAAGATTCCTCTGATAACTTCTTCTGTTGCCCTTGGATTTATTGCTGCAATTATTGTATTAACTTCCTTTACACCCTCTGCGATGAAATTCATTGGGAGAGGAGATTTAGGATTTTCGAAGTATGATATGACTTCATTATCTGAAACCATGTTCTAACACCGATTGAGAAATGGTGTTCTAACATTAATAGTTTTTTCTTTATACTTAAAAGTGGAAAGTGTACTTCTATTTTGAGTTTGTGAACATCTTTTGTTTAACAATATTTGCAATTCCATATCCTTTTTATTTTGTATATTCCAACTTCTCTTTAGACAATAATCGATTAGTGATTGTATGAAGTACAGAAAAGTAGGTAAATCTGGATTAAAAGTAAGTGAAATATCATTAGGATCATGGTTAACCTTCGGTGGATCAGTTGAGAATGAAATTGCGAAAAAATGCATAGCTACAGCTATAGACAATGGAATTAATTTCATAGATTCAGCTGAAATCTATGCTAAAGGTGGAGCAGAGAAAGTTATTGCAGAATTCTTAGCTGATGAAACTTATAATCGGAAAGATCTAGTTATTTCAAGTAAGCTATTTTGGGCCATGAATGACTACGATGTGAACAGATGGGGATTAAGTCGTAAGAATATGATGAACGCAATAGAAGGAACGCTTGAACGTTTAAACATGGATTACATTGACATCTATTACATGCACAGATATGATTACATGACACCTTTGCATGAAACTGTAGAAATTTTAGATGATTTGATACGAGACGGTAAAGTTAGGTATTGGGGTACATCAGTTTGGACAGCTGCCCAATTAGAAAGAGCAAATGCGATTGCAAAAGACATTCGAGCACACAAACCCATAGTTGAACAACCTCTCTACAACATGTTCATCAGACACATTGAAATGGAAATTATGCCAGTTGCTAAAACTCATGGAATGGGTTTCACCGTATGGTCTCCACTTGCACAGGGATTACTTACAGGTAAGTACAATGATGGAATTCCAGAAGGAAGTAGAGCTGATAAATCAGAATTTCTGAAGAAGAATCTTACTGAAGAGAATTTAGATAAAGTCAGAAAATTAGGAGAAATTGCTAAAACCTTAGATATTACTATGGGACAATTAGCTCTAGCTTGGATTCTAAGAAGACCAGAAATATCAGCTGCAATAATTGGAGTTACTAAACCTGAACACGTAATTGAAAATGTAAAAGCTTCAGATGTGGTTCTATCTAATGATGTTTTGGATCAGATCCATGAGATATTGGACAATGAGCCTGAATGGCCATTAACTTACAAACCAAATTATTACTACGAAGATAAAATGAGGTAATTTCATTTTCCTTTTTTAATTTTTACAATTTATTTGAGTAGCTTTAAATAATGCCTAATCACTAAATATAATAGTTTGCGTTTGCGGTGGGAGTAAACTTTGACTAAAAATGAGAAGAGTTTTATATTTCTCAAGGATTTTGGGTATATTAAAATGAAAAAGTATGTATTTGGATTTTTGTGTTTATTTATTTTAAGTAATGGGTTCTTTATTGGAAACGGATTAGTAGAGGATATTAACAATTCTCCAGAATCAATTTTAACTTCAAGTCAAGACAGAATTTTGGAAAAAAGATCAGAAAACATTCAAGATGAAGTAGACATCAAGTTGAAAACTTATTCTGAATCTTCAAATCATTATGTTTCGGAACCAATCACACTATTTCTAGATGAAAATATATTAATTCCAGATTCTTCAGGTAGTATATCTAAAGTAGATTTCTTCGACAGAACAGATCCATCAAGGCCTATTTTCTTAGGTAGTAGTAAATTGAATGAAATCAACAAGAGATGGGAATTGAAAGTTAATTTTAATAATGCTGGTTTGAAAGCTATTACAGCTGAAATAATCACTTCTGAAGGTTATACTACTCAAACAACCTCTTTAGTACAAATTAATGATGAACTTAATGGAGCAAGCGGGGGGTATTATTCGGCGATTTTTGGATCAGATACAATCGCTGAACTAGGATGGGAAGGAAATTCAGGACATTTTGAAGACAGAAAACGAGAGGAGTTTTTTGGTGTAGATGCTGAAATCGAAGTTGATGTTCAACTTCATGAAATTACAAAAGCATATTATGATTCATCCACCAGTAAATGGTATGCTACTAAAGAATCAACTGTCAAACTTACAGCAGAAGCTAACAGAATTCATGGTATCATTTATCATGAATCTCCGGGAAACGCTTTCATGTTTCAAATAAGTGATTTAGATGTTGGAGATTATGTCAATTTTGGGGGAGCTGCTTACAGATGGTTTGGTGACCCTAGTGATGATTATGTTTACATGTATAACAAGGTACCCACTTTTGATGGTAGTTATTGTATTGGAATGAAGATAGATGTAGACTTAGATCTAAGCGCATGGACAGATGACGGACATTCTTGGAGTAATGGAGGTAATGACTATCGAATGGTACATTTTGCTTTTACTGCAAAAGCAGCAGATCTTACTGTTGTTGCAACAGCTTTAGCTAACAATTATTTCTTGATTGTATATGATAGAGATGCACCCACAATGAATGGACCGATTATTAATGACATATACTACTTTACTGGTGGATTGAGAGTTACTAATCCTGAATTTCTTAAATACAATGTTATGTTTAGAGCTGATTTCACCCCTATAGAAGGATTACCAAGCACAGGTTCTCATGAATATCGTTGGAGGATCGATAGTGATACTTGGAGTGCATGGACACCAACAAGTTACACCTATTGTTATAGCCCATACTTAAGTAAGGGGAGCTCTGGTGGTGCAATGATCATGGTAGAAATTCGGGATACTTATTATTGGAATACACGCGATTATGGAGAAATTTTCTATTGGGATTATTCGGGATCATATTCAAATGTAAATTACGATAATCTAGTAAAATCTAGTTCCGTAGCGTTAGATGATATTGCGTCTGGAACGCTCAGTCTTGCACAAGATTATGCAAATCCAACAGATTACAGTGGTTGTGGAGTGGATAGAGATGAAGATATCTGGAAATATAAGGACATTTACAATAATTGGCAGACCATAGGTATGGGAGATGGAGCTATCGTCTGGAATGTCAATGGATTACCTGATGCTGATCCTGGATATCAATTGAGTTACTACACTGAAGACAGGTTGGGTAATGGCAGAGAAAATTCTAACATTTGGGTTAAAACAAACAACAAGGGTCCAGTACTTTACGAAGAGGCTACCTTCTTCAGTAGTGCTTACAAGGTTGATGATACTACTTATGTTCACGAATCTACAGATTGGACAGTGACTGCTTATGATAATGTCGGTATAAATGAAAGAGACGATGGGATAGCAAGCATGTATGTGAGAATTTGGACAGACTTATCCTGGCCATTGGAAGATGTTATTCATTATGAGGGTACTGTAACAGGTTTCACATATGTCTATACCTTAGAAGGACACAAAGTATACACACTAAGACTTGATAATTTATTTGATTTACCTACTCTCCAAATTCATGATACAATGTTTTTCCTTGATTATCGTCTATTCGACAATTTAGGTAAGGAATCAGAACTTAAGCGATATGGTGTAAAATTGAGTATAGATCATAAGGCCGAACATCATGGAGCAGAAATAGTTTTATCTAATATCAGTCCGACATATCTAGACCAAAGTACAACTTATATCAGTGGAATTACACGGTTAAGTGTTACTGGACAAGATCCAGATATAAGAACATATGAATGGTTTGTTGATTCAACTTCAGTAGCTTCTACATCTACAAGTTATTATGATTTAGATACAGATACGTTGGTAAATGGTCAGAGCTACTCTTTCAAAGTGAAAGTAACAGATATTTTTGGCAACACATTTACTACAGCGGAAACCCAACTATATACTGTTGACAATATCATCCCATCTGTAGGAATAACTAGCTTGACAGATAACGAAATGCTAAAGGGAGTTATTTCATTAGAATGGAGTACAGAATCGGCTGATATTGTGGATGCTTATTGGCAATATCGGTTTTGGGAGAACGAAATTTGGACAGAATGGGAAACTATTTCCGATTCGGATGGTGATTATAGCAATGCTTTACCTTGGGACACAACGTTATTACCTGAGTCTATATGAAATTCGTATTGTTGCCAGAGACCTAGTAGATCTTATTGGAACCGATACGGTTGGACAGATAACAATTGACAACGTTGTACCAGAGATTTTGGAATATACTGATAACCTCCTTGTTGAGTTAGGTACTTCCAATAACAATCTGTTGTTCAATGTATCCGATTTCAACCCCCATGTTTATAGCGTCTATAAAGATGGCATTTTCCAATATAATGATAGTTGGTTAGATAAGCAATCTATTGTTGTAAATTTAGATGGATTAGGTATAGGAGACTATTATTACTATCTAGTATTAAGTGATACTCTTGGCAATTATGTCATATCAGAACAAATTTTAGTTGCAGTGGAGGACACAACTGCTCCAATTGTTACACAGTCTAATGACGTAATATATGAAGTAGGAAGTATTGAAAACAGTATTAAATGGATTGCCACCGATCTCAGACCTTGGTCATATTCTATATACATCAACAGTACTCACCAATTTGATCATACTTGGGTAAGTGGAGAGCTAATTGAATTAGACATAGATGGACTTAGTGTTGGAGTATACGTATACAAGATTGAGTTTTATGATCTATTTGGAAACATGGCATTCGATGAAGTCCTTGTTACTGTTGAAGAAGATGATACTCAACCAAATGTAGTTGAACAGGATAATTTTACCTATGAATTGGGTACAAGTGGAAATGATATAGTTTGGAAAGCATTTGATTTTAATCCTTCAACATATAATCTATACCTTGATGGTAATTTATTTGATAGTGACACATGGACTAATGAAACATCCATAACTGTCAATATAGATGGTCTTGATCTTGGAACCCATCTTTATCGAATTGAATTTTATGATTTATTCGGAAATATGGGGTATGATGAAGTCAATGTCACTGTAATTGACACAATTATGCCTGAACTAATAGAACAACCAGATATTACTTATGAAGAGGGATCTATCGGGAATGAAATAGTTTGGACTGCAACTGATATGAAATCAGCTGACTATTATCTTTATATCAATGGTTCACTAGATGAAACTGGCCTATGGACAAGCTCAGAACAACTAATTTTTAACATAGATGGTCTTGAACCTGGAAAGTATAACTATACCATCGTTTTCTTTGATACTAGTGGAAATTGTGCATCAGATGAAGTATTAATAACAGTAACAGACACTACTACTGATTCATCAGTAGGGTATGGTTTCACTATTGTTTTTGCAGCAGTTGGATTAGTTTTAAGCATGAAACGTAAGAAGAAAATAAACTAAAATCTAAATTCTTCTTTTTTTTCACATAATTCTTTTATAATTGATAGATAAAACTTTAATCCATGTCAGTCACGTCCAGTGATGTCAGTCATAAATTATCTAGAGGTCAAAGGATAGCATTTGGTTTTGGAAAATTTGGAACAGCAATATTTATGCAGATTGTAACTCTTGCAATCGTGTATATTTACAGTACCGCTTTTGAGTTAGATCAATCACTAAATGCTATTGGAAATGCTGTAGGCAAGATAGTAATCGCTTTTTCTGGTTTTATCTTTGGATATATCTCAGATATTCTGAAAAATCCAAAGTTAGGTAGAAGAAAATTCTTTGTCTGGACTGGTGCTCCAGCTTTAGCAGTTACTTTTGTTATGTTGTTTATCCCACATTATTTTATTCCTCTCGATAAAGACATGCTTGTATTTGCATGGTTATTAATCTGGAATTCGTTGTTTAATCTCTTCTATGGATATTTAACAACGCCGTATCAAGCATGGATGCCAGAAGTGACGACAGAACAAGATAGAGTAGCAATGTCAGGAATTCAAAATACTGCAAATCTGATAGCAACAGTTGGTGGATTAGCTTTTGCGTTCATCTTTTCAGGAATGCTTGATACAAAAATCAAAGAGGTTGGAGCAGTTAATGCTATTTTTAGTGAATTAGGGTTAATAATACTAATTGCAGTTATTATTTTCGCAGTTATTGAAGTTGTAGCATTCTTGCCTGCGCTACTTAAAGTCCCAGAAGAACCAGTTATTAGAAAAGAAAGGAATGTTATGAGAGAGTTCAAAATAGTGCTATCAAATAAAAATTATGTTCTCTGGTTTATAACTCAGGGAATCTATTCTATGGGGTTGACAATTTTTTCAGCTTTGACTTTTAATTTGATAAGTTTTCTAGGACTCACTGGTATGACTGAATTTGCTGTTTTTGCAGCAGCAATGTTTGGGACGACGATGGCAAGTTTCATTTTCTGGGAGAAAATGTCAAAGAAAATTGGGAAAAGGCATAGTCTATTCATCAGTTATGGTTGCCTTATTGTTATTCTTCCTTTAACATTAGTTTTAGGTAAAATTCCAATAATTCCAGATACAGTCGAAACTTGGGTATTTGGGATTTTCTTAGGTTTTGGGTTGTCTACTACCTATTTATTACCTAATGCCATTATAGGCGATCTCGCAGATGAAGATGAGAGAAAAACCAATGAGTCTAGAGCTGGAATGTATACAGGTTTCAATTCTATTCCATTGAATATTTTTCAAGCTGCAGCTTTTCTGTTAATTCCTTTTATTCATACTCCTCACAGTTCAGGAATTCGTTCAGGTTTAACGATTAGTAAGCTTCCCCTATATCTTGAATTCAGATCTGGTGTTGGTCTTCAATGGATGGGTCCTATCGTAGCAGCGTTCTTCTTGTTATCTTTACCGGTAATTTACTTTGGGAATTTTGATCCATTTATGGACAGTATCAGAAAAACTTCTAAGAAATTAAATGACACAAAGAAAGAAAAAGAGGAATAAAATCAGATTCACGATTTAGCACAAGACCAAATAGGTAAAAACTTATTTGTTTTCAATACTACGAAAAATCATGTCACTCGTAATTACCACTGAACTTAACGTTGGTTATGATAAATTTAGTGAAGTTGAAACAGTTACAAGAGAAGTTCTTGCTGAACATGGTTTTGGTATATTAACAGAGATAGATGCAAAAGAAACTCTGAAGAAGAAGATAGGGGCTGACATTAAACCCTATAAAATTCTCGGAGCTTGTAATCCTCCATTTGCTCACAAAGCCATTGTATTAGTTCCGGAAATAGGCGCACTATTACCATGTAATGTCATTATTTATGAAAACGAAAAGGGAAAGATAGTTGTTTCCGCATTGAATCCAAAAGAAGCTATGAGTGTAGTCAAAGTAGATAAACTAAACGAACTTGCTGATGAAGTCAATGAAATAATGAAAAAAGTTGTTAAAGAAATCGAGAGCAGATTTTCCTAAGCACACTTTTTTCCAAGTAAGAATTGTGAAAAAAAACATAACAAATGAATTCTTCACTCATAATATAAAATTTCATAATCCACATTAATAGATTTCTGAAGTTCTAAAATAGAAAAGAGAAGAATATTAGAATTTATCTGTATCTTCTTTAGCCCATTCATCGGGATCATATACTGGTGGCATACAACGAAGAGGTTTATCTTCATAATAACCTAGAGCGTATCTAGCTTGGATAATCTTTTGAATTTCATTGCTTCCTTCATAGATGGTTGCTCCTCGAACATTTCTATAATATCTTGCCACAGGATAATCATCACAGAATCCATAAGCTCCATGAATCTGTATTGCTCGATCTGCACATCTAACTGCAGCATTTGTTGCGTACCATTTAGCCATTGCAGTTTCACGTGTATTTACTCTTCCACGGTTCTTTGTCCAGCCAGCTTTCCATGTCAGAAGCTCAGCGGCTTCAATATCAGCAACACTGTCTGCAATCATTCCTTGTACAAATTGATGATGACCGATTTTTTTACCGAAGGTTTCACGTTCATTAGCATACTTTACAGCAGCTTCTAAGGAGGCTTTTGCTCCACCTACGGCTCCAGCTGCAACAGTATATCGTCCCCAGTCTAGACCTGCCATGGCTACCTTGAAACCTTCATCTGGTTCTCCAAGAAGATTTTCTTTTGGAACAGGAGTGTTTTCAAAATTAACCCATCCAGTTTCTCCAGCTTTTACTCCCATTTTATTATGGATATTTCCAGAGGTTACTCCACCAAAATCACGCTCAATAATAAATGCTCTCATACCTTTGTGACGAACATCCACCTCATATGCAAATACAAGAAATATGTCTGAAGATTCTGTATATGAGATCCACATCTTCTCTCCATTAAGTATCCACTCATCTCCTTCTAGCTTACATGTAGCTAAGAGTCCTGCTGGATCACTTCCTGCAGCTGGTTCAGTTAAACCAAATGTACTCATCTTCTCTCCAGCAGCTAAAGTTGGTAAGTATTGCTTCTTTTGCTCCATAGTACCCCATTGCCAAATAGTTGAGCTAACTAAACCATTATGGACAGATAAAATTACTCTGAAAGCAGTATCAATTCGTTCTAATTCTTCACACGCTATAGCAAGAGAGAGATAATCTAATCCCCCTCCACCATATTTCACAGGAATGCTTAATCCTAAAATTCCTTGTTCAGCCATTTTTTTCAAGATTGGTCTATGAAATTTCTGAGCTTGATCCCACTCCTTAACATGTGGTGCAATCTCTGCTTCAGCAAATTCTCTAATACTTTGACGAACCATTTTGTGTGTTTCACTTAACTCAAAATGAGGACCGATTTCACTAAACTGATCATACATTGTTTATACTTCCAAATAATAATTAAAGAGAAAGTCATAAAGATGACTTTAAAGATTTCTCCCTCACTATGATACAAACTATTTCTAGATTATTGAACTCAATAAGGAAAGGAAGAATTCCTTTGTAAAAGCTTCTTCATTCAATTCAACTAAGTTCCATTTGCCAGATTTTATTGCATCTATTGCACCAACCTCAACAAGAGAACTAATGTGGTGAGATACAGTAGATTGTGACAAGTTAAGCAAATGCTCAATTTCACACGCACACCTAACATCATTCATTAACAACCAAAGAATTAGTAGACGATTTTTGTTTGCTAATGCTTTGAACAATTTTAACATCTTGTTTATCTTCTCATCCTTCTTCATAGTAGGTATAAGTTTCTCAATCTTTTCTAAATCAGAGATTCTCTCTACCGCAATCTCATTTACAACTCCTTGTTCATACAATTGAACTAATTTTAGTTCAAGATCTCTTTTTGATTGTTCGTGATTATTAGACATTTGCACTATACATTTTTCATTTAATGAAATAAGAGTTTCTATCAAAACCATATTTTAGCAAAGCTTAAAACCGCAAAACCACCACATTTATATATCGAAAAATATCGATATGAATTGATGGTGAAGTAATGGTTCAATTGCTTTGGATTGAAAAGTTAGGAGAAGTACTTTTAGGGGGAGTCTTAGCTCTCGCAGATTATTTATCACTACATGTGTTATTATGTTTGATTCCTGCGTTCTTTATCGCTGGAGCTATGGTTGTTTTTGTCCCAAAGGATTTGATAATTAAGTATATGGGAAAAGATTCAAAAAAATACATAGCGTATCCTGTTGCAGCAATTTCAGGATTCCTACTTGCAGTTTGTTCATGTACAGTTTTACCATTATTTGCAGGAATTAAGAGAAAAGGTGCAGGTCTTGGTCCTGCGATGACATTCTTATTTGCAGCCCCTGCAGTTAATATTTTAGCATTAACTTACACAGGTACTCTGATAGGTATGGATATTGCTATAGCTAGAGCTATTCTTGCTCTAGTATTTGCAGTTGTTATTGGATTACTGATGGATCTAATCTTTAGGGATAGAAAAAATGGAGAAGAAAAGTTAGAAGTTAATAAAGAAGAAGTCGAAGAAAAAAATCAAATTTCTAAAATTAAAGAAAGAAGAGAGATTAAACCAGCAAACATATTGAAAGGAATTTTGGCTAGTTCAGTAATCGTTATTGGTGTTCTTATTGCATTTCTAAATAAAAGTAATTTACAGTCAGTTGGTGTTACTAATCCAGCTTTAATTCAGACAATCATCTGGGGTTCAGGACTATTGCTCTTAATCGTTTGTTGTTTAGTCATTCAGAACACTAGAGCCAATATTTTTCTTGGTTTAACTTATCTTCTCTTTACTGGTACCTCACAAATCAGTTATTTTTCTACAACTGGGGGAGGATCAGAGTTAGTGGGAACTTTGGAGTATTTTGCATCTGAAGCTTTTAGAGTAGATTTAGCAAATATGGGTATGAAGGCAGTTCTTTCGCTTATTGTTGGAATAGTTATTGCGGTTTATGCTATAAAGAAATTTGACAAAGAAGATGGTAAAGAATGGATGATGGAAACATGGATCTTTGTTAAGAAAATTTTCCCATATCTAATTCTAGGGGTTTTTCTTGCTGGTTTGTTAAGGCAACTCATTCCACCAGAATTCATTCAGAGCATTGCTGGAAGAAACACAGTAATGGCAAATTTGGCAGGTGTTACATTTGGTGTTGTAGCATATTTTCCAACATTAATGGAAGTACCAATTGCGCAGATGTTTCTAGAACTAGGTATGTCTAGAGGAGTTTTACTTGCTTATCTCTTAGCAGATCCAGAACTATCAATTCAAAGTATTTTGGTCACACGAAAATTTATAGGAGATAAGAAGAATTTCGTGTATGTTCTACTAGTAATGATATTTACAGTACTAGCAGGATTACTCTTTGGATTAATAGTCTCTCACGAACCAATTACATTTGCTTAAAAAAAGGTGAAATTATGACAGAAATAAAATTAATACAAATTGTAGGAAAAGGATGTAGTAAATGCGAAAAACAATTTGAAATGGCCAAACAGGCTGTCGATGAAGCAGGTAAAACTGCAGAATATGAAGTTGAGCACTTTACTGACATCACTAAATTCGCTGATTTAGATGTCTTCATGACTCCAGCTTTGAGAATTGATGGAAAAGTTGTGAGTGAAGGGAGAGTTATCAGTGCAGAAAAAATCAAGAGCCTATTATAGAGGGTACTTATAGAAAATGGTAACAAGGAAGTGTTACTAGAGATAACTGCTAACTGAATATTCAGGAAGGTTTATTGATTGTTACTTTGCAAAGAATTTTATTCGATTATCATGAATATATATGTGAATCAATTCAGCAAATCAATTGACATTGGATGAATTATATGGCAGATGAACTAAAACACTATGCTACAGGAGCGGTTATCCCACTAGGTGACGGGTTTACAGGTAAATCTGTCCTTTCACGACTACTTATCAATCCGGATCTTTCAGATGAAGATTTAAAGAAGTTACTACTAAAAACAAAAAAATCTTACAATATAGAGATTGAATTCAGTAGTGAAAAAGTTGCTATTGATAATTTACCGATTACAACCACTCTTCAGTTTTATGTCTTTCCAGGTCAAAGACAGAAGATTTCTGATAAGAGTACAACATTCGATGAGATTCTTTCCGTATTCGATTGCTTTCCAGCATTGTTGAGGATTTCCGTACTTCTATTAATTTATGATGTAACTAGATTCAGTACACTTGAATCTTTGGAGATTTGGTTAAGATTTGCCATAGCAAAAGAATGGATATATGAAGATACCTTGATAGTTCTTGTTTCCAACAAAGTTGACCTTGATAAACCTGATGAGAAGAATATTGCGAATGTAACTTCAACAATCTTAGAATATGCTAGTGATCATGCTTTACCAATTGATATCAATCACATTAAAACACTTAATACATCATGTGCAACTCTAGAGGGCATTCAAGAACTCAGAGACATAATCATTGATTGGATAGCTACTAGAGGAATTAGGGGAGTAGGTATCGTAAACAGATAGTTTTACAACAATTTTTGTTCCATTAGAAATAAAGGTCATTTCGATTGCCCAGAAGGTAGGATGTTCTTATATAGTGTCCCATCCAATAAGGTCCCCTGCTTTGCAAAATAATGAAAAAGCGTTTGCAACTAGGTTTTATGTTAATATAAAGGGTCCACAACATTCAAAATAAGTGACCAATCGAAACTATTTGTAGCAATAAGGTGAGTTATATAAACAAAGATAACAAATCAAACGAAGAAATTCCTGAAATACCAGGAGTTGACCCAGAAAAAACTCAAGTTACGCCATTTCAACAAATAATAATTGAGAAAATCCCAGAAGGATCTATTATTGATATTGGAGCTGGTGGTGAAGGCGTTATAGCTCAAGTGGGAGGTAAGAGAGTGACTGCAATAGATATACGTCAAGATGAAATTGATGAAGCATTTGACAAGGCACCAGATGCTAATTGGATGGTAGCTGATGCTCTAAATTTACCATTCGAAGATGAGGAATTTGATAATGCTACTTCTTTCTTTAGTGGGATGTATATGAGCCATAAAGATAAAGAACAAGCGATTAAAGAAATTTACCGTGTTCTTTCTCTAGGCGGAGAACTTTGGATTTGGGATTCAATAATACATACTGACAAGAAAACTTTCATTATTACACTTCGTATATCACTGCCTGGAAAAGAGGTGTTTGGTACAGGTTATGGAACTAGTATAAAGAATCAGGATGAAGAGATGTACAAAAAATATCTTGAGGAAATTGGTTTTAATATAGAAGAGATTAATGTAAGTAAATACTGGTTCTTTATTAGGGGAAAGAAATATTAGAGAGTATAACGGAGTATATGTGATAAATATGCAACAAAGAATAAAGCAAAAGTGCTTTTTTATTTTCATAACTCTGATCATTTCATTCATAGGAAATACTGATGCGTCGTACTTAGGAACTGCTAATACTGTTGAAGTATCTTTCGATGCAGCAGGAGGATTGTTACCAGTAAATAACACCAACTTACAAATGATAAATGCTGATGTTCTATTCTTTATAGATGAGACTTTTGGGGAGAAAGGTCAATTTAGAATTGTTTTTGATGGAAATTATACAATTTTTAATCCAAATGAAACTATTGAATCGATGATAGGCGCACCATTTTTCTCATTTAATGAAGATATGATGGATTTAATAGAAATTAAAGTAGAAAATACTGTTCTCGAATACGAAGTATTTGAGTTATATGAGATAAATGAGAATTATACAATTTGGGAAGAATATTTCGACGTAAATTGGTATTTGAGGTATTTAGCGTTAAGCAATGTCACATTCGTTGGATATTCGAATACAACCATACGATATTGTTTTGATGTGATTTCTTACCCCACCATGGATAGAAATATGGATTTATACGGATTCTACTATGATGTTGGTACTGCAGCAGCATGGAACGGGAACATCACTGAAACTGTGACATTTTCTATAAACGGAAAACAACCTCATAGTTATTCTTGTTATAGTTATAATGAAACTAACTGGATCAATAAGGAACCAGAAATTGAAGAGATAGAAAATGGTTTTAAGTATTCTTGGATTTGGGAAAATGAAAGAATCGAAGAAAAAATTATAGAAATCGGTTATTCATCCAGTGACATATGGCTGGTAGAATACAATAACTTGATTTTAGTTGGATTGTCCATCATTTCATTAGTTATTTTAAATAGAAAAAAAAGAATAAAAAGAAAAACAGGAAACTAATTTTATACTTTTTTATAGATTATTTTTTATAATATTCCACCTCATAGTGTTTATGGCTAATCCAGAGTACAAAGCGTGTTTCTATTGTTCTGAATATGCAAAAATTGCACAAGACTATCCTCAAAACTTCGCATCTCAAGACATTGATTCTTTCACTCCCCGCTGTCATCTTCATTGGAAATATGAATGTGCCAATTGTGGTAAGTTAACTCACTTTAATGGAATTGCATGGTGCTCTGACTGCAAAGTACTTACATGTCTTAGATGTACAGAAGAAAAAATGGTAAGAGAAAAATTCCTCATTTATGATTACTATTACAATATTCCATGTCATAAGTGCGGTTCTCTAAATCCAGCTTTAGATTTTGCAGAATATGATGGAAAACATCCATACCAAATTGGAGACCTGAAACCAAAAGAGGATACCGTAATTTGGATGCCAATCTATAAAGAAAAACAACAACAAGTATTTCCTCACAAAGCTTGGGGATCAGAAAGAATTCTTTATCTTGGAGATGCACCCAGACATACAAGGTTAAATTCTTTGGACGATTATTCGCCAAAATCTACATGGGATAAAATGGCTCAATATTGGGTATCACCGGAGGATGAGGGAGAATATCACCATACCGTTATAATTCTACCCGAAGTATACAGATTACTTGATGCACAAGAAAATGAATCAATCTTGGATGTTGGGTGTGGTGAGGGAACGATTGCAAGACATCTAGCCAAACTAGGAGTTAAAGTAACTGGTATTGACATTTCGAAAATGATTGATAGAGCCAAAGAAAGAGAAGAAAGATATAAATTGGGTATTAAATATATTAAAATGGCTGCCGAAGATCTGGAAAAAGAATTCGGAAATGATACTTTTGATAAGGTTGTTTGTAATATGGCTTTGATGGATATTGCTAATTATGAAACCACAATCAAGAATATCTCAACTGTGTTGAAAGGAGGGGGAATATTTGTTTTCAGTATCGCTCATCCTGCTTTTGCTTGGCCAGCAACAACATCTATGCGAGTTCCTACTGATAGTCAAAGAAATGAAGATAAACGCAAAATTTCTTTAGATTATTTTGATGAAAGACCGACTTTACTTCAATTTGGATGGAATGTACCTTCACTTGCTTTTCCTAGACCTATTAGTAAATATGTAAATGCATTAGTAAAAAATAATTTAGAAATTATAGCGATGAGTGAACCCAAAGCTTCTGAAGAGATAGTAGAAAAATATCCAAGACAAGCATATATGGATAATGATACCCTCCCAGATTTTCTTATGATAAAAACAAAGAAAAAATAAAATTTTAGTTGATGAAATTTAGCCTATATTCCTACCATCGCAAAGGTTGCATATACTTCATAACCAACTTTTGAGTATACTTTGAGTGCCGGTTCATTATCAGTAACCACGTGTATAATCGCTATATCTGTACGATCCATCATTGTGTGAATACTCTCATTGACCAAATATGTAGCTAATCCTTGGTTCTGATATTTGGGATGTGTAACAGCAGTTGCTATAATGGCTGCATCCTCATCGATCCAAGCTAAAGTGTAAGAAATTAATTGCTGTCCATCAAATAGTCCTGTATAAATATTATTTTCATCGAAAGTGAAAGAACTGGCTTTCATGTTGCCCCAGAATTTGGGATCTGCTTTTGCCATAAGTTCAGCAATAAGAGGTGCATCTTCTTCGGTTAGTTTTCGTTGAGTAAATGGCTTATCTAAAGGAAATCGAGGAAGAATTTTTTCTTTATTTAGCATCATTCTATGCATGGATATTTCATGTTTCGGATTCGGAATTAAATCTTTTAACAATGCCTTGTATTTATATTCAAAGTTTATTTGTGTAATCGGAATCTCTTTTGGAATTGCATTGAATAGAGTTTTCACAACGTCTTCATTTTTACCCCGAACATGAGCAACCTGATGTTTCCATATAAGGCACAGACCAACTATGCAATCATTTTCTAATGCCATGAAAAAATGACTATTTTCAGGATATTGTTTTAAATCAAGTATAAAGAAGAAATTGTATGGAACATCTTTAAGAACATAGTCCCAGAACCTCTTATCGTCTCTATCTAATAGTTCAACTATTTCAGCCATGCGATTTCGTCTCCATACGATAATTAAATTTTAATTTAATTCTTATTGGACAATGATCTGATCCCATCACTTCGGTCATCATTTTTGATTCAACTAGATTATCTAGTAAATCATCCGATATGAAGAAATAATCAATCCTCCAGCCAACATTTCTCTCTCTAGCAGTAACACCATTGTGAATATTCCTAACGGACCACCAAGTATAGTGTTCTGGATTTTTATTGAAGTGCCTGAATGTATCTACAAAGCCCATTGATATCAATTTATCAATCCATTTGCGTTCCTTTGGTAGGAAACCAGAAACATCTTGGTTAGATTTAGGATGGGACAAATCTATCTCGGTATGAGCAGTATTTACATCCCCACATATAACCACTGATTTTCCTTCATTTCTCAGATTGATCACATGTTCAAGAAAAGAATCATAGAATCCCATTTTGTATTTTAATCTAGTTGCATTTAACTTTCCATTGGGAAAGTAAACATTCAACAAAATAAAATCTGAGAATTCTGTTTCCATTACTCTTCCTTCATTATTGTACTTTTCAGAGAGTAGAACTGTATCTACTCTCAATGGTTTAATTTTGGAATAAGTGACAACACCACTGTAACCCTTTCTTTCAGCGGAAGACCAATTACTGAGAAAGCCTTGAGGGTTGAGAAGCTTGGTATTTAATTGTTCAGGATGAGCTTTAGTTTCTTGAAGACACAATACATCGGGAGAAGTCTTATGCAACCATTCGTTGAAGGTTAGCTCTTCATGTACTTTTTTCTTCGAAACAGCTCGAATTCCATTTACATTCCAAGAAATCAGAGTCCATTCTTTCATGGGTTAACTTTTCTATTTGTATCTTAAACTTTGTGAGTTATCCATTTTTTCAAGCTTTAACCTTTTGGTTTAACTCATGTACTTTTTATATAATTCTCTTAATTACAGTACTTATTTGTTCTAGAATCTGGTTATGTGATTCGACCCCTTAGTTTAACTCATACTCTAATTAATTAAAATAATCCTTTAATAAAGAGGTGTTTATGTTATGATAGGTGCAAAAAAATGGCAATGAAAGTCAAAACTGAAAAACAAAAAATCGCAGAACAAATAAAGAATCTAGCAACTGAATACTCTATAATCAATCAGCTTACTCTAGCTGCTAAGAATGGTGTATTCAACTACTAATCTTTTTCCTCGTTATTTTTATTGAATATTTGTTTGAATATCGAAGTTTTCTTTACCTTTTCATCTTTCATAAAAGGATCAAAATCTCCTTGCCATATAATAGGAATGGCAAGTAGTAAGAAAGGTGCAACTATTGTACCCAACCATCTCAAACCATCTGGCCATTTTCGAATTAGTCCTGCAAGAAGGAATCCAGCGGCTTGAGCTATATTGAAAGGTAAGCTTTTGAAACCTGTATATAATCCAGAACGATTTTCTTGAGTTTTTCGTTCATCTGCGTCTGCAAAATCTGCTAGTATTGCATATGGAAACAGATAGGCAGATGAGAGCCCAAACATTGCAACGCCACTAAATATGTAACCTTGAACAATGGGTGGAATTACTTTAATTACACCAACTAAGGGGGTTAAAGGCATCCATATCAGAAGGAAACTGAAAGATAAGATAAGTGACCATTTCTTTCCAAATCTCTTGGAAAACCTTGACCAAAAAATGAAACTAATGATAATAATCAAAAACATAATTGCTCCGAAAAGAGTCTTTTGTATAGCACTTTCTACACCTACAACTTTTTCCAAGAAATCAATTAGAAGAGCTGTCATAACTGTCACGCCTATATTTAGAATAGTAAAACTCCCAACCCAAATCATATAATTACGATTTTTGAATGCAATTTTTAATTCTTTAAATATTTTTCTCTTTTCAGTGTGAACTATTTTCTTTTCTTTAATCTTTAATAATGCAGGTAGAAACACCAATATTTCAACAACCGCAAATACTAAAGCAAATATTAGAAGAGTAGTACCTGCTGGACCGTAAATACCAGTCGGTAATCCTGTTGTGAAAACTGATAGAGTGATTTCTTGAGGAGTAGAGAACAGATAACCAGCAAGAATATTCTGAGGAGAATCAGCTATAAAACCAGACATAATTATAACAAATCCTGACCCGACCGCACTACCAATCAAATTCACTGAGTTTTGAAGAGCTGACACTTGAACTCTTTCTTCTTCATTTGTTATTTCAGGCATCCAGCTTTGAAATGGAATTAGAAGATACCCATAGAATAAATGAAATGTTGCATTCCATACAAGCAACCAAGTAAATTTCATTGCTTGACTTCCTGCAGGGATGAAAAACTGTGGAGTAAAAAGCATAACAAAAGAAACAGCTAGAGCAGGTGCTCCTGTCCAGATGAACAATTTTCTTCGACCTAATTTTGACGTTGAGGAGGACAGAGAATCTGACAAATACCCAAAAACTAGAGAGGATATTCCGATTACTAACTTCCCAACCGCATTTCCTACTCCGTTCAGGATAGGATCTAGTTCAACTTCATTTGTATACATCCAGAAAGTTGCTACAAAAACCATATTTAACAAAATAGTAGAGCCGAATCTGCAGATGGCATAGTAAAACTTCTGTCTGTTTGTTAGCATTTGTTAATCCCTTCTTGCAAGAAGCTAGACGATATGTAGAGAAACTACAATTTTATATAAAATTTTGCAATAAGATTTGTTACCTATCTGAACACTTCCACTACGCTTAAATTTCCAAAAAACTAATTTTTAATAGATATCCTTCAGTTTCGAGGTGGAAATATGTCTGATGATCAAATCCTTCAAATCACTAAACTTCTTGCAAATGACAATCCTGCTTTAAGACAGCTTGCTTTAGAACAACTTATTCCTCATAAGAATCACGATATAGCTATTCAAGCACTTATTCAATCTTTGAGAGACAAGGATACAGATGTTCGAAGTTATGCAGCAGAAATTCTTGGTGAGGTAGAATTCAGTAAATCATCTGCTCCATTAGCTCAGGCATTGGAAGATACAGATTGGGAAGTGAGAGCAGCAGCGATTTCATCTTTTGGAAAGCATAGTAATCCTGATACGGTCCAATTTCTAATCTTTGGTCTCAAAGATGAACATCCCCAAGTCAGATTTTCTGCTGCAAGAGACTTGAAGAACTTCGATGATATGTCAATAATCGAACCTTTGTTTGAAACTTTGAAAGATGATTCTGAATCTGTAAGAGAAGAATCTAAAACTACCTTGTTACAATTTCCGATAAAAGTCCCAGCTTCCTTGGTAGCTAGATTCATTTTAGATGTGAATAAGTTGGTCAGAGAAGTCGTTGTTGAGTTTTTGACATATAGAGTTGAAGGAAATCCGGTTCCTCATTTAGATAAAGCTTATGAAGACGAAGATTGGGAAATAAGATTACTTGCCCTTCAAGAACTGAGAAAATTAATTGATATCGGAGAAATAGAAGACCCCAACATGTATAAAATCAATTTACGAGCATTAGATGATCCACATTCTAGAGTTCGTTTTGAAGCAATAAGTAATATTGGGGTTTTAAAAGAACCTCAGGCTATTGAAATATTGGGGGAAATCGCTAGAAATGATGAAGACCCAAATAATAGATTAATGGCAACAGAGACAATGACGGCCATTAGAAGAAGTATTCGTTTGGAATAGTATATCACTGAATTTTTATATAGAATAATCCAAAGTTAAAATTAATGAAACCGCCAGTTTGTATAATCTGTGACAAAAGATTTTCACCATCAGAAGAAGGTGATGTTATCTATTTTAAGAAACGTAGAAGTGACAAAAAATGGGTTAAAAGGATGGAACGAACAGGATCTGTTGGACACCCACCTTATGCTGAATGGTTTTGCGAGAAACATTACAAGGCTGCGAAAGAGCTGGAGGGATTACCTATAAATGAAGCTATGCAGATTTTAAAAGAGAAATTTGGTAAAAAATGAGAAATTTTTGCCATTATTTGTCATTACCCTCTTCGCAAGTTTATTAATTGATTATAACGTAGTATTTTATTAGGGGTTTCATTGGTTTCAAATCAAAATCAGCTAGCGTTAGCTGATCAACTAATCGTTAAAGGAAAGTATGAAGAAGCACTTCGATTAGTGGAAACTCTCGAGAAATCTGATAAATTAAAAACTAAGGAACACCTTACTTGTCAAGTACGCAAAAGTACAATTTTAAATAAACTTGGATATTATTCCCAAGCACTTGAATTGCTTGAAAATACATCTAAAGAAAGCAAGATCAATAATTATCTTCTTGTTCTGATGGATTCAATTGTCGAAAAAGCATATTCTCTTTGGAGACTCGGAAGATTAAATCAAGCACTTGAAATTCTCAAACAGAATGATGAGATATTATTAGCTTTAGAAAAGAAAGAAAAAAGAGAAGTAAAGAGACAACAAGCTAGTACTCTTAAGTTAAAAGGTGTCATTCACCAATCTAAAGGAAATTACGACAAAGCTCTAAGTTTGTATTCCAGGAGTCAGATGATTTGGAATGAACTTAACGATCAAAAAGAGATTAGTTCTATTCTAAACAATATCGGAGTTCTTTATAGAACTAAAGGTGAATTAGATAGAGCGTTAGAATATTATCAACAGAGTTTGGCTATCTGCAAGGAGATTGGTAACGAAGATGACATAGCAACTGCCACAAATAACATTGGAAATATTTACTTGTATAAAGGAGAGATTGATTTAGCTCTGGAAAGTTTTAAACAATGTCTAAGGTTATGGGAAGGAATTGGAAACAATCAATATACTGCATTAGTTCTGTATAATATTGGAGATATTTATCAACAAAGAGGAGATTGGGAAACATCCGCCTTATACTACAAAGAAAGCCTCAATTTGAGAGAAAGAGTAGGTAACAAGGTAGACATTGTTCTTTCTCTTTATGGTTTAGTAACTGTATCTTTAGATGCGCAATTGAAAGAAAAGGCTAAAAGATATCTAGATAGAATTTTCGAAATCCAAAAAAATGAAAAGAGTGAGTTCATTAGTCAAATATGCAGAGTTGCAGAAGCTCATTATCTCAAAACTAGTAGTCGAATGAAAGATAAGGTTAGAGCACAAGAACTATTTCAAGGAATTTTAGAAGACGATGTTTTAGATCATTCAATCACCATAACCGCTCTTCTCAATTTCATAGAACTTCTACTTGAAGAGCTTAAGATGTCAGGAGATCAAGAATTATTAGATTTAATCAAAACTATGATCGAAAGTCTCTCTGAAATAGCTGAGCACCAGAATTCATTTACTTTGTTAGCAAAAACTTTTTTGCTTCAGAGTCAATTAGCATTAATTGATTTGGATTTAGTTAAAGCTAGAATATTATTAACCCAAGCAGAACAGATAGCTGAAGATAAGAATCTCAAACATTTAGCAATGAAGATTTCAAATGAACACGATGTTATGCTAGAACAGTTAAGTGATTGGGAGGATTTGATTAACAAAAATGCAAGTTTAAAGGATAGACTAGAATTAACAAGATTTGGAGAATTAATGGTTAGTTTGAGTAACAAAGGAGATGTGGAGTTTCCCCAATTAATCAATGAAGAACCTGTTATGCTCTTGATTCTAGCCGATTCTGGAACGCCATTATATACCAAAAACTTTCTAGAAGGTAGTGAGTTGGATGGTGTTTTAGTTGGTGGTTTTCTTGCAGCTATAATCAATTTCTGTAATGAAACATTTTCTACAAAAGGATCTGTTGAAAGGATAAAGCATCAGGAATACACAGTCTTGCTTAAACCAAAAAAACCGCTATTTTTTGGATATGTAATAAAAGGACAAACTTACGCTGCATCCCAAAAATTAGAAGCATTTGCTAAAATTATTGGAACTTCAACTTCAGTTTGGGAGAATCTCATTAAAGCAATGAAATATTCTAAAGCCTTAATTTCAGATTCAAAAACCATGATTGAGGATATTGCGAACATGATTTTTCCAAGCAAAAGATAATTTTTTATTCTTGGATTAGAAGTTAATTATACAAAAATAAGAATGAGTGATCCAAATGGTCAGTGTGAATGTTATAACTTTTGCAAATATTAAGAAAATAATAGGAAAAAAACAATTTTCTTATGAAGCAACATTTGTCAAAGATCTGATTTCGAAACTCATTCAAGAATTTGGGCAAGAACTTGAGAGAGAGCTGTTTAACGATAAAGGTGAAATCCGCAAGATTTACAGAATAATCGTAAATGCTCGTAACATTAATCTACTGGATGGTTTTGACACCAAATTGTGTGAAGATGACATGGTTGTTTTTATGCCAGCTATTGCTGGAGGGTAAGTAGAGCAGAAATCAATGTTCATTTAACCATATTTTTAACTGTCTGTACACATAACGTATTTGTGGTTGTTAGAGTGAGAGATTCAAACCATCTAAGATTAAAACTGGTTACTATTTTTTCTTTAGTTATTATACTATCACCAGTAGTGCTCTATCAACCGGTTTCTGGAAAAGGTTTGGATGATGACTTCGTAGGAGATGAGTATTTAGAAACATCTTGGGTGAGAGTTATAGGTGAGAAAATGGTCGGATCACCACTCATAACCGATTTAGATAGAAATGGATACAAAGAAGTCTTAGTGTCAACATCTCATAATCTATATTGCATAAACTCAGACGGGACTATAAGATGGCAGATACATCTAGATAGCTTACTAACAGGCAATATTGTCATAGCTGATTTGAATGAAGATGGAGCACCAGATATTGTTCTAACTGCTGAATCTGCAATAATCTGTGTGAACTCACAAGGATTGAAACTCTGGGAGTATACTACGAATTATGATTTAGAAGATTTTACTCCATGTATTTTTGATATTAACGGTGATAATCATTTAGATATTTTTGTTTCAACAGCAAAAACTACGAGTCAACCTTTCTTATTAAATCATAAAGGAGAGTTAATTAAGCAATTCAATATAGAAATGGTTTATTCGGGATTTTGGTCAGATATATACAGAGGAGCAACAACAGTAGTAGACTTAGATTATGATGGTGAGATCGAGATACTAATGGTTGGAAATGATAACAAACTTCATTGTATATCTCTTCAAGGACAGCAAAAATGGATTGCTGACCCTATTATAAGAGGAGAAGCACTGTTTAGTATAGCAGATTTGGATAATGATAACACTCTAGAGATATGTGTTGGAAATATTCTCAAACTTTACTGTTTTGATCATGAAGGGAATGTTGAATGGACATATCAACAAAAGCACGCTGATAACAGAACTAATCTGATGGATTACAATCCATGTATCGCCGATATAAATGATGATGGCATGTTGGAAATAGTATCCGGCAGTTATGATTGGGCAACAGGGGAAGGACAAGTTTATTGCATTAATTCAACTGGGAACAATATCTGGAATTTCAATTCAACTTTGAGAATTGGTAGTCCAACATTATTAGATATCAACAATGATGGAAAACTTGAAACTCTTTTCAGTGAAGGTAATGAATATTTTTCTGTTCTGAATTCTTATGGTCATCTTATTCTCAATAGAGATCTCCAAAGTATGATTGATGAACCCCCTTTAGTTGCTGATATTGATTTAGATTCTAAATTAGAAGTAATTGTAGCTAGACCAGCTCAAAAAGACTTGTACTGCTTTGAATTAATCGGATCCACTAATTCCACTAGCTCTTGGTGGGCTTCTGGTGGTAGTTATTTAAGGCATGGTCGACCTGATAGTGATGGAGATTTTCTAGATGATTTGATTGAAAAAAACTATTATCATACTGATATATACAACAATGATACTGATAATGATTTACTACCAGATAATTGGGAAATAGAATACAGATTGGATCCCCTAGAAATCAGCACAAACGAAGATCCAGATGGGGATGGGTATACAAATTTAGAGGAATATCATAATCTCACCAACCCCAGAAAATTCAATAATTGGCCATTATTGTATGGTGTTTACCTCCTACCCTTATGGCTTCTTATCACAGGAGCGATTGTAGTTTTTGCTATTAAAATCAAGACTATTAGTGCTGCAATAAAAAGGGTATTCACGAATTTTTATGTATACATCAGAGTTCGACTAGCACAAGATATTAAAACAAATAAAGAGCTATTTCAAGAGGACGTAGATATCTTGCAAGATTTTGAAGAAGACCTGAAAAATGGTAAATAATTGAAAAAGATTTTTTATCGTTTTTCTTAAGGTATAACTTCAGGTTTCTCTTTTTCTTCTGCTGATTTTTTGAAGTCCGAAAATTCTTTAGCAGTCATATAGAACAATGCTTCTTCTGGACAGTATTTAACACATTGTGGGTCCCCATCACATAAATCACAAGTGAAAGCTACTCCTGTAGATTGATTAAACCGCATCACTGCAAATGGACAAACCTCTACACATTGCTTCTGCCCACTACATATTTCTTCATTAATAGATATCGCACCAGTAACTTCAGATTTCGAAATAGCATTTTCTGGGCATGCTTCTATACATTTTCCACAGATTACACATGTTTTAGGTTTTGTGAATCCTTCAATTTCATTCTTTTCTACATGAATTCTAGATAGAGTAGGAGAATAGACCTGATCATGATAGAAAGAACATCTGAGTTCACATATTCTGCATCCATTGCATCTTTCTTTCAAAACAAATATGCGCTTCACCTGTTGTTTATCCATAGTCATTCCTCCTTTGTAACAAGATCATATTTCTTCGCCTCTGAAAGTAAATTCAATTTCTTGAGAAGTGCAACACTAGGTAATCCGGTTTCAAAATCCCATTGTCTTAGTCTATAGTAATCTGGTAACATTTTATCCAGTTCAACAAAATTTCCTTTTGCTGGTCCTTCAGGTAGAGGTTCATCTGTAAATCTAGATGGCAACCTATCTTCTTCTTTCCCTATTCCTTCACGCAAATTGAACAATCTTTCGAGATTGTAAATTCTTTCTCCAATTAACATTAGTTTTTCCGGAGAAAAATCAATCCCCGTTGCATATGTTAGAAATTTTGACATATCTTCAGGTTTCACAGCATAAGCAGAAAAACAAGTATATTTACACATCTCTGCTGAATCCACAATTGCACCAAAATTCTCATGCCAATAAACCATTCTTGGTTTTCCTTTCCACGAGAAAGGATCAACTGATTCTCTTGACCCAAACCATTCAAGTCCCTTTTCTGGATCGTAACCTAATAATTCAAAATTAGGTAGAGCAGCTAGATGATCTGCACCCCTGGTTGCTGTTGCCCACCCTAAACCGAAAGCTTTAGCTGTCCTAACATCATATGCAGGAGGTTCCATTCCCTTGATATGATGTGCAAATTTCTCTGAACCTTTACCTATTTTTTCAGATAGTTTCTTAGTGCCTTCTGCCAAATCGTTTCCAAAACCCTCTCTAAATGCTACTTTTTCTATCAAAGATATCAGAGCATCTTCATTTCCCCATACAACTTCTAATCCATCTGTATCTTCTTTTGTCAGCATCCCTTTTTGGAATGCTTCCATAACAAAAGCTATACTGTCGCCCAAAGAGATTGTATCTAATCCATATCTGTTAGCTAGTTCATTAGCTTTAATAATGACAGACAAATCGCCAATTCCACATTTTGAACCAAAGCACACTATTGTTTCATATTCTGGACTACCACCTTTTGTTCCAGCATATTTCCCGGTTTCAACTTTAGAATATTTCCCACAGTGAATTGGACATGCAAAACAACTTTCAGATTTAATTCTGAATTCTTCATCAAATGTTTCAGCTGAAATTGATTCATAATCCTCAAAGATTCCTGTTTGATTATTTCTAGTTGCCAAACCTCCACTAATGTATGCTAAATCTACCAAAAAAGCTGTCCCATAGTAAGAAAGACTTGGATATGCGGGGTCATCATAAATTTTTTGCAAGGTTTCATCTATAAACTCATCAAAAGCCTTTGGTTCAGCTATTTTAACTGCACCAGATCCTTTAACAGCTATAGCCTTTAGATTCTTTGAACCCATTACAGCTCCTACACCGGTCCTTGCAGCAGCTCTGGAAAGATTGTTCAAAATAGCAGCATATCTAACAAGATTTTCGCCACCTTGACCAATACTCAAAATTTGGAAATTATCTGAATACTCTTTCCGCAATAATTCATCAGTTTCCCAAGTATCCTTTCCCCACAGATGACTTGCATCTTTTATCTCAACCTTATCATCTCGAATATAGAGATATACTGGAGACTTTGCTCGCCCATGAATAAATATCGCATCGTAACCAGCATAAGCAAGTTCAGGTGCAAAATGCCCTCCAGAATTTGCATAACCAATACCTCCAGTTAAAGGAGATTTAGATGCGATTGTGTATCGAGCAGAAGAAGGAGCTAAAGTACCAGTTAGTGGTCCCAAACTAACAACCAAAATGTTGTTAGGTCCAAGTGGGTCAACTCCCTTTTCTAGATTATCATAAAGATACTTAATTGCCCACCCTCTTCCACCAAGAAAGTCCTCAATGTAGCTCTGATCCAACTGTTTCTTTTGAACTTTTGATTTCTCTAAATCAACTATGAGCACTTGTCCTCTATAACCGTAAAACGTTCTGGAATTTGGATTCAAGGTAAGATATACATTCGCTCAAAAGATATAAAGATTTACATCACATTGCAAAAAAACTTAATTTAGATATCGAATTTTACGATTTCTACTAGTTCTGAAAATGAGGTAAAATCAGCTGTTTCAGGATCATCAGTTTTTAGATTCCAACCAAACAGCATTTTTGCAGCTTTGGGATATTTACTAACATACCATTTGAATAACTCATTTTTTTCTTCAATTGTTTCTAATACCTGAAAGGATACTTTTCTCTTTTTGAAACCTAGTTTTACCATCACATCATCAGGATTTGCAAGCATGTTTTGAAACCAATGAGCCTTTTTTCCTCTTCCAGCAACAATGTGAACTATACCTTCTTTTTTACGATATTCAATAGGTGTTATTCTTACTTTTCCTGTTTTTCTTCCTTTAGTAAACAGAAGTAAGAATATTTTATGTCCTCCAAGTAATTGCAAAATTCCAGCTCTGTACAAAGGAATTGTGAAGTATTTATTCATTTGCTTCCAACGTTTTAGAACCTTCTTTCTCTTCTCAACATCTGTTTCAAGAAGTAAACCATACTCAGCGGAACCAGGTCTTGGAAAAGGTGCTGTTATACTTGTTTTCTCACTCATAAGAGAAATAAAGCTGTATAGCAAAAAAACTTATTTGTTAGAGGAATAATATAGAATTGAAGCAAATGAATCAGAATGATATGTGGGAAGAAGAAAATGAATTTGAGGATCTTGCACTTATTAGTAAACCTGAACTTCCCTTTATCGAATTCAAAGACCATATTGAAGAAGAAAATGAAAATCAGAGATTTACTATCTTCTTTAGCTTATTATTAGCAATCATTGGAGCCATTATAGTTGTTGCGATTCCTGCTGAATTACTATTTCCAGGATTATCAGTCATACGAGATTTAGATGTTTCATCAAAATTACCTCTTCTTCAGACTGTAGCAGGAGCTGTGCTTGGTGCATTTATTGGTGCTGTAGTAGGTTTTGTTATTGATTTATTTCTTAATGCAGCAAATCAGTTAAACAAAAAAGAAGATAAAGAGGATTCTAATCCTCATTGATATATTCTATATTTTTTAAAAGATCTATTACTCCAGGAGGTCCTCGTTTTATTCCATATACTTTGAAGGAAGTAATGGTTTTTTGGACTAACTCAACATCAACATCCTTTGTAAAATTAAGATGTCCAATCACGAAGATTCTTGTTTTTTCTCCACGCTTTAATAGTCTTTCAAGATAACTTCTACTTAGTGTTAAAGAACCTATTACGAAATTCATTTTAATCGTCTCATCTTCTTGGTATCTTCTAGCTATTGTATCGAATTCATATTTGTGTGAATTTATTTCATTTTTAACTGCAACTCTAATAAATTCTGCACGAGAATTGTAGTGACCATGTTCAGTTAGATAATCAATCTTACCAATATCAACTAAGGGTAAGTTCACTGTAATCTTCTCATAATTTTTTTCTGTTGTTTCAGTTGTTTTTTTGCTCACATACCTTCACCAGATGTTACTCAACATCCCATGGGATGTTAAAGTATATAAACATTCTCATTCAGCATTGTAAGTATGAGACAAATCTAAAGAAAAAAATCAAATCTTTTGAGATTTAAAGAAGAAACGATGACTGATAACATCAATATATCCATTATCTTCAATTACATTATGAACTTCCCACAATTTATCATAGTATTTTTCAATGGTAAACCCTGGTAATTCCCAAGGAATGGCTAGGAAATAGAAGACTATTGCTCCAACATCGAAGAACCGAGTTATAGGAAATGCTTCTTTCTTTTTCAATACTTCAAAGCCATTATTTTCTAACTCTTCAAGTTCATAATCTAAAGTCCAATGTTCATGATCACTCTTCTTCTGACTCCCTAGCATCTCTCGTAGAAGCTGATCATTCTTACCTCCAACTTGTTGGGATATGAAGAATCCACCGGGAGTAAGAATCCTATACACTTCTTTGATTGAGTAAGATTCATGTCGGTTTATTACTAATTCAAATTCTTCATCTTTAAATGGAAGGTTCTCATCCCCATCAATTTTCACAACATTGATACCCAAAGGGTTCAATCGTTCTTTAGCAATTAAAAAATTAGGCTCATATGATTCTGTGGCACAAGTATGTGGGGGAAAAGGTGCACATCTTGAGAGAAACTCACCTCCACCGGTTCCCATATCTAGCATGGAATTAACAGTTCGAACATGAGGTAATATCTCTGTACTATAACTCCAAGTTAATGGAGCTGTCACCATCCTATTTTCTATGTATGAAAAATCCCACCCTGAAAAGGCTGTGTTACTATCCTTTAGTAATAACTCAAATAATTGTTTAGATTCCAATATATCTGAATTTTCCATGAATCAGTATTGTCTTAGACGAATTTAAATTTGTTGACTTATCTGAATTTTGAATATTAAGTTTTAAATAAGCATATATTGTGTGTACTCTTTGAGCATAATGTTAAGAGGAAATAAAATTATTGCTTTTTGTATCTTCATTTGTTTATTTACTCCCTACATGTCACAGGAGGCAAATGCGAAAGAAAGTTATGAAATTGAAGCAAATTCGAATTTAATTATTGAGTTCTCAGAAGAAACATGGAGTTTGTTCATCATAGAAGTCGATAACTCAATCTCTAAGCTGATATTTTCTATAGACGTCAAAAATCAATATGATGGACTTGAAGCAACACGAACAAATTACACAAAGGAGAATTTCATTTTCACATTCATTGGAATAGGATCGTTCAAACTTACAATCGACAATCCTAACGCTCAAATCTTGGAAATATCCATTAGTATTGAGAGTTTTACTTTAGTGGTAAATGATGAAACAGGTGGTTTTTCCCACAAAGACAAGATTTTCTGTTGGAACTTTGTATCAGGAGTTGAGGATAATATACAATCAATTGAATCTCTAAAAAGAAGGTATTACAATTTGTACTTTAGCTCTGCGATGGAAGACATTAGTGCAAGGCTTTGGTTCTCATTCTACCACCCTGATTCTAATCCAGACTGGAATGATTTACTAAAAAGTACAAACATAGTCCGAAACCAAAAAATACTAACTGAAGTGGAGGACCAAGAATTATGGTTAGTTACAGATGTCACCAGTTTAGGTAGTTTTGATATAACGATTGTACTTCGTAGTACAATTGCAGGCAATTTCGTTATTATAATAGTCGGTGTTTCAGCAGCTGTTGTAGGTGTGATAGTCTTTGCTCTTTACTACTTCAATCCTTTGAAATACAGAAAAAGAAAGGTTGGTGGAAAGGATTATACTTCAGTTAAGAAGGAGTTTGAACAACCAGAAGATATAGGAGACACAATAACAGAATTAATTACGAATAAAATGGAAAAAAATAGATAGAGTAAGAGATTACTCTACTTTGATTTCTTTTTCAAATTTCCAGAAACCATGAATATTACAGTATGAAGTAGCTATCAATTTACCTGGTTTATCAGTTTTTAGATGAAAAACTGCATAAGGTTCAGAATAAATTCCACTTGTATCTGGTCCTTTAATTGATGCACCATGTGCATCGAAGTTTACTAATCCTACTTGATAAGGATATTTTTCATCTGCTGGCCAAAACATTAGTTTAATCCAAGAAATGTGGTGCTCAGTCTTATTTGGATGAGCAATTTCTTTTCCAACACTTACTGTGATAGGAGTCTTCTCGCCCAATCCAACTACATCTGGAGCTTCAATTACTGGTACATGTTTTTCTGTTTTCCAATCTGCTGTTCCATATAATTCCATTGAATGTCACCTAGTAAAAGAGAAACCCTAGCTATAAATAAATTTCTTGGAAAGACAAAAATTAATAGAAATAAAATGAAAAGAAGAAAAATAACTCTATTCTTGATAACTTAAATCATCAACTGGATCTGATTGATCCTCGTCTTCATCTTCAGAATCTTCAAGTACAGATGGTTCAAGGGAATCATCAGAAGAATCTTGACATTCAGAAGTTTCATCTACAGGTGCGTCAGTTTTATGAGCCTTAACATCAGCTTCTGCTTCACTTAGCTCAGCTTCAAGTTTCTCAATCTCTTCCTCAATATTCCTAATTCGGCGCTCCATTTCTTTGATTTTAGCATCTTTTTTAGCTATCTGAGTATCTTTATTCATAGATTTAACTTCACTCTTAAGAGCTTTATCGGGTAAACCTCTTTCTTCAAATTCTGCTTTCTTAATTAGATGCTCTTCTTTTTCTCTCTTATCTTTAGCTTTTCCCTTTTTTTCTTCTGCGATCTTCTTTCTAAAATCTTGAAGTTCACCTAATTTTTTATAGAGATCAGCTTCAACATCATATTGATGCTCTTGCAGTTTATATAAATGCATGTTAGATTCACTCATAATTATCGAGTAAAAATATACTTGTACATGTTTTTAAGTTTACTTAAATGTGGTACTTCATAAACGGCTTTCATAAAATCGAAAAAATCAGAAAAGATGGAAATATAGAATAGAAAAGAAAAATTTAAGAAGAAAGTAAATTGCAAACAGTGTAGAAGCATCAATTTAGGTTGAAGTTTCAAAAGTACGGGCCTTAGCTCAGTTGGCATAGAGCGGGCGGCTGTAGAGAAATCGCGCTTGTGAGGAAACAGTGAACAAGTCGTCAGTCGCATTTACCGCCAGGTCCCGTGTTCAAATCACGGAGGCCCGACCACTTTTCCCTTATATCAGAAGTTATTTTCGTCCAATTACACAAAAAACAGGCATAAAAATCATTCGTTGATTTTTGTTGATGAGTTCTAACTCTTTTTCAATAATTTCAGTATATTCTACTTCATTTATTAAATCAGATTCTAATACCCTTCGCCATTCTTCTTCAATATTGTTTCTAAGATTTTCTTGATTCCAGCTTTGAGCAATTGTCACCAGATATGTGTGTAATCCTGCTTTCTCAAATAGACTTAGGATTTTTCGCCCCATGTATGGATCAGCACCTTCACTTTCAAGGTATTTAATGTGGTTTTTACCTAGATTCAACTCGGGATATTCTATCCACCCCCCATAATCTGGTTCAGCTAGAGCAACAACATGTCCTCCTTTTCGACACACTCTAACCATTTCATCCAAAGCTCTCTTAGGGTTTGATAACCACAAGAATAGATATTGGCAGAAAACGACATCAAAGTAATCATCTTTCATTGACATCATCTCAGCGTTTTCAACTAAAAATTGTACTCCTCTTACTTTCTCCTCCGCGATTTTTATCATAGCTTTATCCATATCTATGGCAGTTACTTTTGCAGAAGAATTCTTTTTGAGTTCTTCAGCTATTACTCCCGTCCCACAACCAACATCTAGAACTCTTTTAGCTTTTTCTAAATTCACTTGCTGATAGATCTGCTTTCTAAAATCTTCTGTCCATTTTGCTTGTCGTTTGAATTGTTCATGAATATGAGGGCCCCAATTAACATCTCTTGATTTTTCTGACATTTCAAGCACCAGAAAAATTAGGAGTATGGGGTTTTACAAACATTCATAGGAGCTGCATAGTTTAGAGGACACCCACCACCACACAATTCTCTTTCTGGACAGTCTAAACATTCTTCTTGAAGATATTTCATGTTTCTTAAATTCTTTGCAGTTTTATGGTTCCAAATTTTTCTCCATCTAGTTGTAAGTATATTCCCCAAAGGTTCAAAGTAACTTTGACAGGGTATAACCTCACCATCAGGTTCTATTGCCATAGCGATGTGTGCAGCTGAGCATTGTTTCATTCCCAATCCTTTCTCAATTGGATTGAAGTCACAATATCTTGTTGGACTATACCAAATGAAACCCATACCTAATTCATCTGCTTTCTTCATAATCTTTGTTAATGCTTCATCTAGTTCTTCAATGGTTAGTGCCATATCTTCTTGTTTTCCACCTCCAGATCTGATTATGCTATTTGCTGCAAACTTCTCAATCCCAATAGAATGTAGAAACTCAACTGTTTTCTCTATCTCTTTAACATTGTAAGGAGTCAGAGTTGTATTAGTCATAATATAGACCGGGGTCGGAACAATATTCTTTATAGCCTCCACAGTTTCTTTCCATGCACCTCGCACTCCACACAAAGAGTCATGAATAGAAGCATCATGACTTTCTAAGGTTATTTGAAAATGATCAATTCCTGCTTCAATGAGGTTGGTAACTAATTTTTTATTTTTCAATTTCCTACCATTGGAAATGAGACCTGTTATAATCCCGAGATCCTCAGCATATTCAACTAATTCATGAAGATCAGGTCGCATTGTTGGTTCTCCACCCGTGAAAGTAACATGGGGGATACCTTGAGCCCAAAGATTGTCTAACACTTGTTTCCACTCAATTGTTGATAATTCTTTAACATCTCTATAATTTTCTACATAACACTTTGAACATTTGTTATTACATCTGTACGTAAGAGCTAAATCCATTCTTAAAGGAGCAGAAAAATGAGCTTCTAGAAGAGGGCTGACATCTTGAGATAAATGCTGAACTGGGTCAATATCAGGTTCCTCCATTAATCTAGAGATAGAGCTTTTGAGTTCTTTCAAATCTGATTCTAATTGCTTTTCTGAAACGCGATATTTTCTTTTCATCTCCCGTATTATTTCCGCATCATCTTTTCCATCAATTATTCTAGAAGCAAAATCTGTTGCAGTCTTATTTAGATGAAAAATCATTGTAGCATTAACTAAAAGAAGACTCTTTCCTTTCTTCTCTTTTCTTAGATGCATTCTTGTAGTTGTATCCAAGTTTCTTTGATGAAACATCTTAGAATTTCGATTTATCCCTAATTTGCTTAATATATCATTCATATCCATCATCTTCCGCCTCCTGCACAAGCACATGCACAAGCACATGCACAAGCACATCCACCACCACCACCTCCACCACGGGATCCTCCACTAGATGTTGATGGGGGTCTGGTGATATTTCTTATTGAATTGTGGAGAGATTGAGGTTTATTAATCAAACGAGAATTGAACATATTTACAGGTCTAGTATGCGATACTGAACCGCTAGGAATACGGGAATAGTAACTACTTGAGGAGTGAGTTCTACCCAGATAGATATAATAACTGCTTACGTACCATCTGGGGTAATAATAATCTGATCCATGTTTTTCCAATTGCTGTTCATATTTTTCATCAACCATTATCCACAAGAATGCATTTCTTAATTCTGGTTCCGATTTAGCCATCTCTTGCCATGCTCTTTCAATTATTGCTTCATAGAAATCACGAGTTTTTCTAGCAGAAAATCCTTTCATTTTCTTAGTAACAGATTTAATATGATGAACAATAGCCATTTTTATCTCATCTTGATGAACTGGTTCTGGGGGAATAGCACCATGAGAAGCACCTTTTTGCCATTTGATATCTTCTTTATTACGTTTTTCAATTCCTCGAATAATTGACTTCTCGAATTTCTGTAAGGAGGTAGTTTTATCAGAATCAATATCAACTTGCATCCTCAAAGCAGGTTCAGTTTGTCTTACTGAAATGTAACCTTTTTCCATCATCTCGAATAACATCAATGAAGCAACTTGTGTCAATGGTCTTTCAAGCAATATTGCTACTTCGGAAGGTTCCAACTTTTCTCTTACCCCACCGCCTAAAGAACTGATTGATGGGGGGAGATATTTCCTTCTATTCCTTCGTTTCATGATGATGTAAAGAATAATTCCGCCGATAAATAATGAAATAATAATCGTCATCACTGGATTTTGTTTCATAGTTCCAAATACTTTCAATCTCCAAAATGAACTATAGATACGAGCATAATCCTCAGGAAAAGCAACACCTACCCAATATCCTGAAGAAGGATAACCTATTTCTGAAAATTCAACATATGATAAGGACGAATTTGTAGGATGAACGAATACAGAAAAATCACTTGAGTCTGCAACGCGAGGTTCTACTGAATTAATATCGTCTAAACCATCAGGGAAGTAAAATCGAACCGTCTTAAAGGTTTGACTATATACAAAACCATAATCAAACCAAGTTTGCAAAAATACTGTAGAAGCTTGTCCTGCTTCTGAATCATCAAATACCATTATAGGGTTATGACACCATACTTCCAGAATTCCAGTGTATCCTTCCGGTACAGCATAGGCACCTAATAGAATCTCCACCCCAATATCCACATATGGACTTTTGTTAATGTTAGTAATTTCTGTTCCATTGATTTTAGCTCTAACAGATTTCAAATCATAGTACACATTTGGAAAACCAATATCAAAAACCCAAATAGGCTCACTGAGTGAATTATGATTAAATAACTGAATATAATAATAGATGTCTATGGATCCATCACTCCTAATAGAAATTTCCGTATACATAGTTGTTACATTGAACCAAAAATCAACTTGATTTACTATAAGACTTGATTCAGGTTGAGGATTTTCCTTATTTGCGGATACATCTGGTGACAGATTTAATACCAATAAAAGTAAACTACTAATAATTAGAATTTTCTTCAAGTTCATTTTAACTCCCCAATTATTTTTGATCTAAATTTAAACTCATTCTCCCTCTAGTTATTCACATAATTAAATTTTCTTGCTTAAAAAGATAAGTAAATACTGCTGAAGTAATGTTTATGTTTAATGCACGAATATTATAAATATTCAAAGTAAGTTCTTCTCATGATTAAGAAATTCACCACTCCAGTTCCCGATAAATACATGGAAGGCTGGGATAATGTTTACAAGAAACAATCGGAAGGTGATTTAGGAGAACTACCACCTCATCATGTCCATTATGCTTTACAGGAATATTCTATGTTCACTCAGGGGAAAGAACATGAAGCAAAAAAGGCATTAGATCTTGGTACTGGTGATGGCAGGTATGCTTGCTTTTTAGCTCAACTTGGATATGAAGTTGATGCGATCGACATCCTTCCATCGGCTATAGAAATCACGAAAAAACGTGCTGAAGCTTTGGGTGTAACTGAAAAAATGAATATCTTGTTAGCAGATATGGGCACTTTTGAACTCAAACCCGAGAGTTATGATGTAATTTCTGCTATTCAGTGTTTGCAATATTTGTATGATAAAGCCTTGCCAAAATTGTTAGAGCTACTAAAAGCTGTTAAACCAGGAGGATTTCTTCTGTATGGAGGGAACGTAAAACCTCATTTCAAAACAGAACCTCCTCTAAAATTCATTACAATGACTGAATTGAAAACTGCTTTGAAAGGATGGAAAATATTCTCTATTGCAAAGGAAGTAAGATTGATTCGCCCCAAAGATAGAAGGGGATATGTCTGGACTGTTGCTCAAAAACCAGCTGAATAGTCCAACTCAGTTATTCAGAGTTTTAATTGTTTTATAGGGTTACAAAAGGTTAGAAATATAGATAATCCTCTTTCCCCATTTTCTTCTTCTTTCGTTCTTTTTTCCTCCTTCTTCTAGCTTCTTTTGTATCTTCAAAAATTGGATCTTCTGGTTCAACAACATCTAATTTTAGCTCGAATTTCTCAGCTATTTCTTTCAATGTCTTGAATAGAAGTTTCTTCATTTGATGCATTTCTTCTCTAATGAAAACATTTCTCAGTATTTTGTAAGTGGAAGAATCAGCATAACATGGAATAGAACTTAGCGCAATTTGTTTTGGAAAAACAGAAGAGTCGTTCTGAATCACATCTAACAAAAGAACTTGCATATCTGAATGATCTATATTCTCTCTTTCATGGAGTTTTCTTATAGCAGTTGCCCGAACAATATCATTAAGATCTTTTATGACTGCTTTGCGAAAGAAATCATCAATATCTTCAGAGTCTCTATCGCCAAGAGTTTCAACAAGTACTAATCGTACACTTTTATCATGTTCGAATGCGAAAATTGTTTTGAGTTTCTCAACCACTTTTTCACTTTTAAACTTTTTTAGAAGAAGAACAGCATTGATTCTGATTCTATCATATTTTTCATTTTCAACTACATTTAGAAGAAAATCAGCAATTTCTTCGTCCTCTGGTTGTTCAGATAGTTCTTTTAGAAATTCAAATTTCAGACGGTCAGGAGTATTTTTGAAATTCTCCATTCGTTTGAGATGTTTTTTATCCATTGTTAATAAAAAAACTCTCTTCTATAATTAGCTTACTAAAAAGCACAACCAGAATTGGGGTTTTTATATTATACTTAAGATGAAATTGTGAAAGAGATTGACTACGCTATTAGATACGGAAAATCAGAAAATCGAAGGATATGCTATCGTATACTTTGCAGATAATGGTTTTGAAATCTTCGCATCAGATATTGAGGATATGAAATTAGAGATTGTTTTAACAACTTATCCTACATTAATGGGGATGATGCAGAATCAAGATATCAAAGGATTAGCTTCTACAAAGATAAATGATGATCTATTTCTCTTCGCTTTTGCATTAAATCTCAAAAATCTAGATGCAAAGGATTTCAGATTAAAGAGAAAAACTGTAACTATTATCAATCTTGTAGTTTCAAGAGATACTCATAAAGAGCTCATGCTGTACTTTGATGAATTTGAAAAATTTTTGGAGATATATTTTAAGCCAATTGCTTTTCTATTCGATTTATATGCAGTTGATATGAGCAAAATAATTCCACTATTTAGGGAAAAACTAACATTAGAGAATAAAATACGAACGATAAGAAACCCGAAGCAAACAAAAGAAGTCTCTTTGGCTACCGAATTTAATAGATGGTTATCTGAGAGTGATATTGAGTCAATTAAAAAAATTGAGTAATGTTCTTCCAACAATTTTATATTGTACTTAGAGGTCTTTGACTATAGTGACATATGATGTTAGAAATCCGATTCCATGGTAGAGGTGGGACAGGTTCTGTTCTAGCATCAAGAGCATTAACAAAAGCTGTTTTTTATTCGGGTAAGCACGCAATTGCTATCCCCTCGTTTGGTGCTGAAAGAAGAGGTGCTTTAGTTTTAGCGTTTGCACGAATTGATGATAAGAAAATCTATAAGAGAACACAGATTTATGAACCCGATATCATTGTGGTTTTGGAAGATTCTCTTTTAGAGCTAGTGAACGTAGTCCAAGGCTTAAAACCTGATGGAATAGGAGTATTGAACTCACCAAAGAAACCTGAACAAATAAAGCTTTCAAGACCAACACAAGTAGCAGCTGTTGATGCAACGAAGATTGCAAAAGAATTCTTAGTTCAACCAGTTGTTAATAGTGCAATGTTAGGAGCTTTAGTTAGGAGTTCAGAATTCATCACTTTCGAGAACTTAGAAAGAGGAATAATGTCTGTTTTTGGAACACGTTTGGGTAACCGTATGGCCAAAATGAATATTGAAGCAGCAAGAATAGCATATGAAGAAACAGTTTTTGGAGAGACTCAAGGTGGGGGGAATAACACAAAAATTCGTACCTGGTTACCAACTGTTGATGAATTACCTATTGGAACGATTATCCCAAAGATGGAACTAGAGTCAGGTCAAAAGATAGGTCCTGGTGCCGCTGTTTCAAGAATAACTGGTGCTTGGAGTAGCGAAAAAGCATATATCGACCAAGAAAAATGTATTCAGTGCTTACAGTGTTTCTTCCACTGTCCAGAAGGAACCATACATAAAGAAGGTGATATAGTTAAGGTCATCAAAACCTATTGCAAAGCATGTGGAATTTGTATCAATGTATGTCCTGTAAATGCAATTACCTTTGAAGAGATAAGTGATTTTAAAGAGATAATCTCATGATTATCTATATTTGTTCAAATCATCTTTGTTTGTTCTATCTAAGCTAAAAGAAGAACCTTCATCTGCAGAAAATTGCCGTTTTTCATTCTCTTTTGCATCAAAGTTTTCGAATTCTTCATCATACTCTTCTTCAAAATCAGGATCATAATCTTCGTCGAATTCTGCTTCGTCTAGGAATAATTCAAGTTGATTTTCTAGAAATGAAAGGTCAAACTCCTCTATTTCTTTTGAGTCTAGATCCAATTCAAGTTGTTTTTCAAGATCTTTCAAAGCCATCAAAGCTGCATCTAAGTCTATGTCATAAGTGTTACAATATGATAAAATACCAAGAACCGGAAGATTATAGGCGGTTCCTTCTGTAAGAAGAAAACTGATTGGTCCTTTAATTGTTAGATCATCTTTGAAAGTTCGTTTTGTTCCATAAATCTCTGTATATTCTTTGGTTGGGATTAGAGTCGTCCAAGAATCATCAGAAGAATTTCGAATATCTTCTCTTAATCCACCAATGATTACATAACGTTTAGCTTTCCATGAGAGAATTTCTTGTGAAAGCCATTTCCAGAATGCATCTGGTAGGGCATTATGTCCTACAACAGGTATTGGTAGTCTAGAAGTTACTAAAACAAAATTCTCTTTTTCATCTTTGGATTTAACATCCAAGTTGTAAATTGTTATTGGTGTTTCCAAAATTCCTTTATGAAACCAGCTCATAGTTCCCCAGAAACCAATAGATTCAATTTGTAGCTTTTCAATGATGTGATTCAGAACAGTAGTTCCGACTGAACCATAACCTGAAAAACCTACAATTACGGTTGTGTTAGAATCTATCAAATCAGTATTAAACGACATCTGGTTTAGAAACAACCAATTATTTCTCATTGGAAGATGCCAGAAATACTAGATTAAAAAAGTGTGGGTAAGAGCATTTTTTGACAAATAATTTCAACTACTTTTCACTCTGCTCTTTTCTTCTTACTTTACTATTTTTTAGGAAATCTTCTTCAGCTGGCCACAAGAAGGACACTATAGTTGTAAAGATAAGAAGTATCAGTATGGGGACAATCATACCAATCATATTGTAAGCAAAATTAGTAGCAGTTTTTGCTAATGCGTATACAATCATTAAAGCAACCCCTCCTACAACTATTCCAATGATTTCGCTGATCGATAGGATTGTTTGTTGAATACTCATAGTTGCGCCATGAAATTCAGCTGTCCTTTCAAGTTCTTCTGTTTCATCTACAGATTTCTCTGTAACTCCAAGAGAACTACTATCACCTAATCTCCCACTAATTGCAGGAAAATAAGCTGAACCCATGAGTAAAGAAATAATGAGAATTATGGTCAGCCATAGATTCTGAGGTTGTATGAAACCACTTGGGTCAAATTGTGAAGAAGGATCATACCATGGATTTCCACCTGTTAGGTAATTCCCAAAGAAAGCAATTCCAATCATAATTGACATTATCAGCAAGCCTGCAACACCTATCCATAGAGTCTTTCTTCTTCCGATTTTATCTGCTAACCAACCCCACAATGCCATTGGAACCCCCATAGATAGTGTAAAGAGGACAGTGGTCCAACTAGCAGAACCAGGAGTTGATTCCAAAGAAAGAATCAAAAACCCCCAGTTATTTAGAATACCTATAATTGAAGCTGTTCCCAGAAGAGGCAAAACAATTCCTCTTCTACCCTTATCCTTTATGAGTCTCCAGGAGGTTAACAATTCTTTCTTTATACTGTATTTCTCTTCTTGCACAACCGATTTTGTTTTGTCCAACATGAAATATACAATAACAGCTGAGATTATAATTGCGAAACCAAATATCAGATAAAGATAGATTAACTTATGAGGATTCGTTGGATGCCAGGTTGTTTCATCTATTTCGGTTACTCCAACAATAGCATCGTATAAAACACCAGCAAGAATTACTCCAACGGCTCTTCCACCTGTTACAAAAGCATTGTAAAAACCTATTCGCGTAGCTCTATTTTCATAAACAGAAAATCTGGAAATATACCCATATGAAGCATTTACTTTACATGAACCCGCAAGACCATGTAAGAAGTGATAGACGCTCATCCCAAATATTAGTAATCCATTTACTAATGGCGTGATTCCTATCCAACCGTCCCAATTTAAGGCACAAATTCCATAACCTGCCAATATCATTCCTCCAGCAGCAGTACCCAATAAAATCCATCTTTTTGAGTTTGATGTATCAGAGCGAAAGCCAAAATATCCCGAACTTAATATCACTGCTACTGCATAGGTTATTTCTACGATAACAATACTAAAGTGACCTATCCACCCATCCATTCCTTTCAAATGTTGAAAGATGTAGATTGGCATCAAAACGGTTGTGCTTCCAAATGCAACTCGTAGAAAGAAAGTTGATATGAAAATACCTATTAATGATCGTTTAGGATGAGGAATCGAATAAAGATCCTCTATTTCATCGCCAATTTTATTTGCAGTTAATTCACCCATAATAGCTACCTCGAGTATAAAGTGAAAAAGGTTCGAGTGTTATTAAAAGTTATTGCATTATTTTTTGATCGTTCAATTTTGAATCGAATCTTTAGTTAAACGTTTGTAAATTTAATAAAAAAAAACACCCGAATATCATCCGCAGTAGCGTAAAGTATTTAAGAAAGGCAAAATAGTTATATAAATGTAATTACATATAGTAATCAATAATAGTTACAGATGGAGAAAAAAGAAAATGAGCAGCGAAAAACAATCAGTTACAATCGCAAAGATGGTGAAATTAGAGGCCGAGAAGCCAATTGAACTACCAGAAGAATTCCTATCAGCTCTCAAACCAGATGGTAAAACTTTTGCAGTGTTGATTCTTGCACCTAATACTAGGATCATTAGAATAATTCCTACAAGCACTAATGAAGTAGCAAAAATCAATATTAATATCGGAAAATTATCTCCTGATTTCCTTCGAAAAATGGGTTCTATTTTCATCAGACTCGGTATTAAGACTCTGTACAGTACAGGTCTATGTTTTACTCAATCTGCTTGTGTGTATGAAGGTTATATTGACTCTGATGAGCTTAAGGAAGTTAGCATTGATCAAATCAAGGATGAACTTGAGCGAATTGAAGGAGTATCAAGTGTAGAAGTTGATACTTTAACAGTTTAAGGAGTGAACCGTTTTTGGTTCAAAGGAGAGTAAAGGACAAACGTCTCACTTTGCTTCTCCATCCATTACACCGAGAGATTTACCGTCTTGTATGTGAGACCCCTATTTTTTTCATTAATTCAAGCTTACATTTTCTGTTTAGATAAAGATAAACATAAATTGCACGCAAAATAGTTAAATAAACGTAGATACATAAAGTAATTAATAAATAGCTTAAGGAGAGAACATCTTTGGTACCACGGAGAGAAAAGGAAAAACGTCTCACTTTGCTTCTCCATCCATTGCGTCGAGAGATTTATAGACTCGTATGCGAAACTCCTGGTGCATATTTTTTTGAATTATCTAGTACGTTAACTGCACCACATGGTACTATTAACTGGCATCTCAGGAAACTGGAGGAAGCTAATTTAATCAAGACAACTAAATTCGGAGGGAAAAGAGTTTATTTTTCTAGAACTTTAAGAGATGAAGATGTAGAAAAAGCTTTTGTGGTTTTAAAACATGCTACTGCAAGAAAGATTTTTGCTGCTATTTTGAACGATGAAGGCGTTCACCAAACAGTAATTTCCAAATCATTAGGTATTCATCATGATACGGTAAGACATCATGCTGATAGAATGACACAAGCAAACTTAGTTGAGAAATTCAAAGATGGTCGTAAAACCTGTTACAAATTGGGAGAGGTTGGTCTCAAAATCCAAGAGGAGAGCATCAACCAAATTTCAAATACATATGTAGCAGCTCTTATGGACATTCTTGAAGAAAACTGTTTACATCCCGAAGTAGAAGAGATTTCCAAAGATCAACTTACCATAAGAATCGAATGTCCTGGAAAAGAAGATTCTTCATTTACCTTATCGCTTTCACAGTGGGATTTTGATGAAGAATGGGAAGAAGAACTGCCTTCAAAACCTAGTAAGAAAGCTGTAAAAGAAGAAACATGATACCAAATATTTTTTGGTCTTTAGATAGTTTTAATTTCTTTTAATAAAATATGTTTATAAGGGAATTAGCCTTTTCTACTTAAGGAGTGTCAATAATGAGTTCTAAGGAGAAAAAAACTTCACAGAAAAAAATAAAATCTACCAAAGTTGGCATCAAAGATATATCTAAAAAAATTCAACTAATCAAAGAAAGCATCAGCAAAGTTATAGTTGGTCAAGAAAAAGTTATAGATTCAATGATTGCTGCAATTCTAGCTGATGGTCATGTTCTTCTTGAAGGTGTACCAGGAATTGCAAAAACACTCATGGCTCGTGCATTAGCAAAAGCAATATCTGCAGACTTCAAAAGAATTCAATTTACACCAGATCTTATGCCTTCTGATGTAACGGGAGTTATGGCTTTTAGACCAGAAACAGGAGACTTTTACTTCAAACAAGGTCCAGTGTTCACAAATCTTCTTCTAGCAGATGAAATCAACAGAGCACCTCCAAAGACTCAAGCAGCAATGTTAGAAAGCATGCAAGAGAAACAGGTATCAGTTGAAAAGAAAACATATGAGTTACCAGCACCATTTATAGTGTTTGCAACCCAAAATCCCATAGAAACCGAGGGAACATATCCTCTACCTGAAGCGCAGATTGATCGTTTCGCTTTCAAGGTTCTAGTTACTTATCCAGAAGAAGAGAATGAAGTTGAAATTGTAAATCGATTTACTGGTGAATATGATTCTTATGATAAATTAGAAGACATAGTTCCTGTTATGACAGGAGACGAAGTTTTGGAATTACAGACAATTGTTCGAAAAGAAGTCAGCATTTCTGAAGACCTTACAAAGTATATTGTTAGGATTGTTAATCTAACCAGAGAGAGCGAAGAAGTCTATATGGGTGCTAGTCCAAGAGCTAGTTTATGGATGACCATTGCTGCAAAAGCTACAGCTGCTATGGATGGTAGAACGTATGTTAATCCTTTGGATATTCAAAAGGTTGCTAAGAACGTTCTAAGACACAGAGTACTTATCAAACCCGAATATGAATTTGATGGAACAACTTCTGAAATTATTATTGATAGAATATTAAAGCATACTCCAGCCCCTAGTGTACAAGCATAGAGATTGAATTGAATGAAGATAGAACGTAAGTTAATCTTAATATTAATCCTCAGTTTAGAATTCGTTGCTTTAGTGGGTAGTAGCGCTTTTGTACTCTATTCAAAGACCAATAATGTTCAAGCTCAAGAGACTGATTTTACTGTTGTCATCAGCAAAGATCAATATTATTATCGCGATAATATAACCGATACAAACGGGTATATTGATTGGGTAGATCTTAATTCCCCTGGAGGTTACCTCACTATCTATGGTAATGTCCCTAACATGCAACTAATTGCTTTTTGGGACGGTATAGGTAATCTTACACAAGATGTGGATTACTATCTTCAAGACGATCGAATCAGAATATATCCAAGAACAAGAGAATTGTACTATAAAATAGAAGTATATAGTGAACCAGACAACTTCATAGATACAAACTTTATAGTTATCTTCGATACCTTTTGGGCGCAGTTCAGTTATCTTACACCAGAAGGGGAAGAAAGATACGCACCTGTAACTTATCACAATAAACAGATATTACCTAAAGGAGCTGGTTTAGTCAGTTTTGCCCCCACTGATAATGCAGTCATTGTCAAAGAAGGGGAATCATTTGGAATAGCTTGGGATTATGTGGAAAGAGCCATGGATCCGTTTCATGATCCACTCACATATGAAATAACTTACAATTTTGACCCCATTTATCTTCAGTTTACTGAACAGATGTATCAGAACCAAAGCCAAGAGCAAGAGCTGGAGCAAATAGAGAGTTTATTAGATTTACTCCAAACTTACTTTCGATTAATTGCTTTTCTAGCTGTTGTAGTTAGTATTATCGCAGCTCTTTATGGTTACTTAAGGGCAAAAAGAAAATTCAAATCACGTTTAAATGAAGCAAGAAGCTTACCAAAGAAAATGCTTAGAGACATAGAAGGAGAGCAAGACCCAAGAAAACGGGTGTCGGCGCTGTTCAATGTTTTCTTTATCTTATTACTGATATCACCGACCTTGCACTTAAATGATCAAGTTACGGATGATGTGAGTTTACAGACAGTAGCTAATAACAAGATGGTCACCATAGAAACTGCTGAACCAATCTTAAATCAAGATGAAGTGATGGATTATGAAACAGTTGTTGATTTAGATGCAGACGGGATTGCTTTTGAGACTGTACGTTTTGACATAGGATTCACAGTAGATAATTACAGTATTTGGATTGATACTAGTGAAGTGCTGGAGTTTAATGCATATAATGAGTTTGAGGTCCCAATATCTTATCAGCAGTTTAGTGACAGATTTCTAATCAGAAATGTTCAAGGTTATATTCACTATGAAATTGTTAGACCTTATACATATTACAATAACAGCAACATCCTTGTATATCTTGATTATTTCTGGCTTTTGTTCATAAATCCAGATTTGCAAAATGACACTCAAACAGATTATAATTATTCCAAAGCAAATATAGAATATACTGTTATTATGCCTGAAGATTCTATCGTGTATAGTGCTTCACCTGAGAATTATCTGATTTTAGATGGGGAAGGAAAATTGGAAAAGACTCCAGAAGGAAGAACGAAAATAAGATTCATTCATCCTAATAGAGAGATTGATCCTTATCACGATCTATTTTCAGCTCAAATTACTTATTCTTTTATAGATGTCATAGATGCAATAGAAGATTTATCAGCTAGATTCGAGCATTTCAGAGTAGAAACTGAACTAACAGAGGAACAAAAGAATTCCTTAATGAACAACCTCATTTTTCTGAGTCTATTAGGCTTGATCGCACCCATTCTTGCTTTCCTTCTAACTTATTTCATCATTCGAAGACGTATGATTAAGAAGATTCACGAAGAGGAGCAGAAATATGAGATGCTAGTTTCAGTTGAAGAAATACAAATTGATGCAATTAAAAGATCTAGAGAAATTGATGCTTCTGTAGAACCTTGGAAAGCAATGTTAGGTGAATATTGGGAATTACTTGGGTATCTAAGTCGAACCGTACCAGTTAATCTTCTTGCAGTTAATGAAGATTTACAAGAGAAGACTATTCGAAAATATATTCCATCTTTCTTAATTGCAGAGACATTAGAAATTCTTTCAATAGGAAGAGGAATTGCCAACAGTTTGTTAAATGAAGAACAGGTTTACTATACTAAACCCCAATCCAGAGATTACGTAGAATCTGTTATGGGGTTAATCGAGAAATTTGAAAAATGGAGAAAAGAACAAAAATGAAGTTAAAAAAACCAATTCTATATTTTATATTCATTACAATTTTAGTATCAACAGTTGTAACAATTAATCCTTTGAGAGGGCAGGATAGTGTATATACCTCTCCAACTTATAGATTTGAAATTGATGAATTTACTAACTTCACCGTTGTTTCAAAATCTCCTTTGAGTTGGGAAGAAAATACTGATGTCAATTTCAATATTACATTTGGTGCAAATAATATTCAACCAGGATACAACATCACAATTACTTATGTTGATATTACTTATGTTTATCCTGACAATGAAACGGAAGCAAGATATCTTCATGCAGATGATTTCATGTTAAACGAAACCAATCAAGAATATTTCATTAACACAACATTAGTAGCTCCTGCAGATTATAATCTATTCAATATATCTATAGAAATATTAGCACATAGTTCATCATATCCGTCAGATACTCTCTTTATTGCACAATTTCCTGGAGATAAATCCTATATCCAAGTTGAAAGAGAAGGAGCTAATCCAATTATTAACCTTCCAGGATTCCCTGATCCACTGACATTTGCTAGATGGATCATTATCTTTCTAGTTATATTCTTGGTAATGATTACTCCAGCTTTATTCATAGGCATTCCAAAAACTATTGAGCTTACCAAAGTGGGTTATAAAAAACTAAGAGAAGCTCTTACAAACGCCCCACAACGAAGGGAAGAGAGACGGTTAAAGAAAATGCAGAAAAAAGCAAAAAAGGCGGAGAAGAAGTAAAATGAGCTCGAAAAAACCAACAACACCTTTGGAAAGATCTTTACAGAAAATGGATGTCCTCATGAGATCTTTTGGAATGAGAACTCGATTATTCAAAAGTCAAACTAGAGCTATAGTCAAAGGTACTCGTAAAATTTATCCCTATGAACTTAATGCAACACTTGTAGAAACAGCAAGAGGAGTAGGTATTCGTATCAGATTAGAGAGATTATGGTATTCGTTCTTGAAACTTATTCCATATATGTTTATCATAATATTTTCAATCCTTCAAGCAACAATCCCAAATGTAGGAGTTGAAATTGCTAATGCAACAGGTGTAAATCTCTTTTTACTTTTACTTGGACCCAGTCCAAATGGTTTAGGTATTTGGATATCATTACCCATAATTGCATCATTAATAATAGGTTCAGAGATTTTAGAAAGAATAATACGATCAAGATATATTCAAGATAGAATGCCTAAATTCCTGAGTGGAGCCGAATGGAATGTCTCTGAACCACCAATCGTATTAGACCTAATTAGTTCAGCACACAACCTCTTGTGGTTACTATATGCTGTATTGATCATAATATTCTCACCAATGATTTTTCATGCTGATATCTTTGCACAATTTATTGAAGTGTATGAAGTAGAGGGTTCTGCTCTTTTGAACACAACAACCTTCATGTCTGTCCTCGATATCGCTATAATGGGTGGTATGATGTTTGCTGTACTTTATCAGAGTTATGTAAAATTCAGAGGAAATTTGGATAGAAATCAGTTTAGATCCGACATAAAATTTGAGAGCAATGTAAGACAATTAGTTCAAGCTGCAATTGGAGCAACTATGTTTTCGACTCTAATGTTAGCTATGTTTTACTTTACTTTCTGGTCCAGAATAACCATAGTTCAAATAATAATCTTTTATGGGGTTACAATCATAGCCAGTCTTATTGGAGTTTGGTTATATTGGCAAAAAGAGAGTTATATATTCGTTGCAATGGCAATATGGTTTCTACTAAGCGTAGCAGTAATGGTTTTCCTCAATGCAGATAATACTTCATACTCTTGGATGATTATTTGCCACTTGTTCCTAATACTCATTTCCATAGGACTCTCTCTAAATAGGTATTTTGAGAAATTGATGACTGAAAAAGGAATATTTGAACCTAGTTGGCAATTCAATCTCTTTCCAATATTTGCTTATATAGCTGCGATAAAGAAAAGAAAACTACGTCTAGCCAAAGGAGTGGAAAGGGAACTAGACGAGATTCTTGAAGAAGATCTGAAAGACAAAGTTAAGGTTAAAGAACCTCTTATAATTGACATTAAGAAAATCAAAATGAAAGGTAAAGAAGCTCTCAAAATCCTTGAAACTTACCAGAAGATTTTGTCCCTTATTGTTACAGGAGAGATTAACATTAGTGTTCTTGTAGATATCAACGAGATTGTCCTAGATATGGTTAAAGATGAAAAACAAGTTCACAAAGAAGCAAAACAAGCTTTTAGTATTGTTGATAGCTTACTCTGGGATGATAATTATACTTTAAAAGATGGCCAGAATACGCTCAAATCAATTGAAAATGTTTACGAAGTATTAATGAAACGAAGGTAAGAACATGACTCTAGTCGAAGAGCCCAAATCAGTAAAAGAGAAAAAAGAAAGCGGAAAAATACCTCTTAAGAAACTTAAGAAATTAGAGATTCTTGCGAAAGAGAGGTCTACAAGCTTTTTACAAGGTCATAGACGATCTATCTTTCGAGGACCAGGGACAGAATATGCTGATTTAAGAGAGTATATTGAGGGAGATGACTTGAGGTTTATTGATTGGAATGCATCTTCAAGAGTTCCTCACAAACTAATTGTTAGAGATTACGAACAAGAAAGGAACACCAATGTTATTCTGATGCTTGATACAAGTTATTCGATGCTTTTAGGTGATCCAACACCCAGAATTAAAATGGCAGTAGAAGCTATTGCTACTTTAGCATATACTGTGATGAATAACAGAGATAATTTTGGTTGGGTATCATTCTCTGATAAAATCCATAAATATATACCCCCCAGAGGTGGAAAAACTCATCTGTATACTATATTTAATGAAATGTTAAAAGTTGCCCCACTAGGGAACACAGATATTGGTGAGAGTATCAGAGAGATTGCATTAGCACAAAAACGAAGAGCAATTATCATCATACTGACTGACCTTCATGGTAATCTTGAGAAAGCACTTGACGGATTCAAAGTTGCCAATATCAAACATCATGATGTTAAATTAATTCACATACATGATCCAGAAGAATTTTTGTTCCCAAAAAATCCAAGACAAGTAAAATTCCAAGATCCAGAAACAGGGGATGTTTTAGCTGTTAACTTCAGTAATCTTCTTGAACGAGGAATGTTCATGTATGAGCTCGGATTGCAGATAAAAGAGATTAATGAATTTAAACGAAAAGTAGTTGGTTTGAATATTGATGTAATAGATGCCCCCACAACAGTTCTAATGGAAAAACTATTACTGACTTATTTCGGATCAAAAAGAAGAGGTCTTGTAAGATGAAGAAGAGAACTATTGCTACAATACTCATTTTCTTCATACTAGTAATTAGTCACTTTTCTGTTACTTCTTCTTATACAGTTAGTTATACATCTGCAGGGAGCCCTAGTTCTGGTGAAATTCCTCCTCCTGGTGGAGGTGAGGATACAGGAGGTGGGAGTTCTGCAGGAGGATTATATCTCAACTATAGACTCCCATTGCTCTTTGAGGCGGGTCCATTTGGACCAACAATCGTCGAAATTACCACGCTCTATGATGAAGTTCCAATAATATTTGGCTTTGAACCAGTAGCATACGAAAATACAACCTATCTTAATTCAAATGAGACACTCATTCTCAATTCAGCAACTGAAATAAATATGGTAAATGGTTCCTTAATTCAAACATTCGTTCCCTTACAAATCAATGTTTATCATCTATCGGAGAGCACTATCTCAGATGACACATTTTCTTATTCTCCTTTGGTAATGTCTATGTGGGGAGATGAATATCAGAGTCCATATGATAATATGAAAGCAAAAATTATTGCAGGATTTAACAACTCTGAAGTGACAATCAGTAATCCAGGTGAAGTGGATCAAACTGAAAACATTGATTTTGTTGGACAAACAATAGATGTTGATGTAATGGAAGGAACCGTCATTAAAGGATCAGGTCCTATTGGCGTGGTTTTTTATTCGCTTACACCTGACGAAGGTGCTTTTGCATTTACTGCTATCCCTCAATTTCTTTGGGGAACCCAATATTATACTTATCCCCCTCCAGATACAGATTTAATACCACTTATTGATGGTGATGCAGAAGTTACTATTTCTACTCTGGGAGAAGGAGGTATTGTTGTGTATCAAACTGATCTAGACACCTCAGGATTTGTTATTTTACCTAATAATGGAACAACTACACTTACAAGTGACCTTATACCTGCGGGTGAGTATTTCTATAATATCTCGTTTATCAATTCTAATTTCTCTCTCTCTATACTTTACAATTATACTATCAATGGTACTGTACATAAAGCAGGAATTCAATATATCTCACCAGATAACATGAAATATGGAGAAATCTTCTATTCTGCTTTGTCTTACTCTAATCAAAAGATGGGAGTAATAGTATTACAAGATGGGACAGAAATAATTCCTATGTATTTAGAAGAAAATGGAACTTTAATTTACGATATAGATGGAATGATTACAAGGGGAGTAGGGAGTATTTTGACTTATGATTCTAATTACACCATAGGAATAATAGGAACGGGACATTCCTTTAACAAAATGCTAACTTCTGCTCCAGAAGAAAGAAGTTGGAATAGTTCCGTGAATGTTCTATACCCTATGAACATAATTTCCTACTTTACCGAATATGATGAAAATGCAACAGATATATACTCATGGTATCGTTTTCCCAATCTCAATGTAAAAGAAGTAATAGTAAATCCAGAGAATCCTACAGAATTTCGAAGATTAACAATCGATTTTACAATACAGAACAATGGTTCTATTCTCTCAGCCCCATTCTGGGTTTCATTAGTATTTAATGACACCATAAAGATGACTAGAGAAATTGAAAGTTTAGATGTTGATGAAACGTTAGATCTTCAATATGATGAATTTCAAGGGTTTGGATTACGAGTATGGAATGTTTCAATCTCTGTTGATGTTGGAAGTCAAATCTATGAACTATATGAGTTTGACAATACATATCAGATTTTTATTATTGTTAGCAGAAATTGGAATGTTATTTACACAGGGATTGCAATAGCAGTTGGTATTGTAATTGTGATCTTTTATTTCATTGCTAAAAGAATCAGAAGATATGTTAAGAGTAGAAAAAGAAGATTCGATGTCATCCTTAGTGATATTGAGGTGTAGACATGTCAACAGATGGGATTAAAGAAACTGAACCTGAAGAAGAAAAGTTTGAATCCTTTAGCATTATTCTAGCACGAGATCTTATTTTCATGGATTGGACTGTTCAATTTGGAGGGCAACTTCTAGGTATTCTACTAGCTATTCTTCTGGGTTTTATAGTAGGTACAAATGTTTTTAGTGATCTTTTTGGTCAGAGTGAAAATATCAACCCACTTTCATACATTTTAATTTATGTAGGTACAATGATAGCTGTTGTAGGTCTATGTGTTTATTATTTCATCAAACTTGGAATAAAGATAAATTCCCCCAAAAAGATAGCAGGGAACAAGCTGAATATTCTTAAAATAGCATTTTTTGGGTTTTCTTTTATTCTTGGTTTATCTTTTCTATATAATTCTTATCTTCAACCAGCAGCAAATAAAATTGCAGGAATAATCAATCGAAATGATCCAAATCCCAACCCTTCTGATCCATCTACACCTGTTGTTCAAATAGATTGGAAAGCAACAAACGAATATATTTTTCTACTTGGTGCTATCATTCTTTCAACAGCTATATTTGCATTATTATATGCAGGAATTATGTACTCAATAAATAAAAAAGTCAACACTCTAGATGGAGTAGCAGTTGCAGCAGCTGTAATCTTGTTAATGTTCTATCTACTATCTCAATTTTCGATACCACAATATCTCATTCCAGCATTTCAAGAAAAATCGTTCTCTTTATTATTACCATTTCTTACGGATCTGTTCTACTATCTGATTGTATCGTTAGTAACCATATTAGTGTATCATCTAAGTAGAAGAATCGAATTAACAATTATCATTCTCTTCTTAGGGTTTGGATTTGGTTATGAAACATCTAATATCTTTGAATTTTTAATCATTTTAAAATGGGGATTCCCCAAAGATTCTTACATCTCATCAACTTTGATAGATATTATGAAAAACCTCCAGATTGCAGGATTATTTGGAATGGGACTTTATCCCATTATCTTCTATAGAGATACAATTAGTTTTGCTAAGAAAACATGGAAAACTTTCAAGAAACAAGGTGTAGCAATATTACTATTCTTTATAGCAATTATGCTTATTGAAGTGATTCTACAGTTTATTTTCCAATTTTTAGGAATAATATTTTCTCTTATAATTTTTATAGTTCTAGTAGGACTTGTAAATTCTCTAATAACAAAACGATATGGCGCACAAAGTTATACAAGCTTAATGAAAACTATGACACAAGCTACTCTTCAAATGACTGACCCCATAGTACCTACTTTGAGAAAACAATCTTCATTCTTAGAGAAGAAATTACTTCGAAAAAGAATCCTAATATTGACTCTTTCCACAGGGATTCCTGTTATCATTTATTTTGTATTAATGTATCTTGCTACAGCTATTACAAGTCAAACATTAACTGGAACCTCAATCTTTCTTTTCACTGCGGTTCCCATTTCCATAGGAGTAATAGCTTTTGCTATATCGTTCTTCTATGTCAAAAATCCCATACCTCGAGGTAGATTCAAATATCAATACCCTTTGAAAGTTGTTGGACTAATAGGAGGAATAATTTATTTCTTTGTAGCAATCAACAACCTTGTATACAACAATGTAGGATATTATCCACTTATCGCCATTTTCTTTATTCCAATGATTATAATTCCGCTATTTCAAAGAGATAATTTAGGTACTCTGATTTTAACCTTGGCTGGAGACAATACCGATACTGCATTGAAGGAGCTAGTCTTGAGAAAAGATTTGGATATATCAAAAATAGAAGAAAATCTTAAAAGGTCACCTGAATTCATACGTATTTGGTTAGCTTTGGTACTTACCAAGAGAAACGAATCTGTACAAACAAATTTGAACCTCGTTTCGATGTTGGATAGTAATTTCTCCTTTGAAAGAGCAACTGCTGCAATGTGCCTTCTCTATCTAAAAGACCAAGAGACTCTTGAGAGATTAGTTAGTATTCTAGAAAATGATCGAGATCCTAAAGTCAGAGATTCTATAGCTTATGGAATTAGATATGTTGATAATCTACCTGAACATATTTACAAACGAATCATTGATTCTCAGCATTATGAGGATGATTCCAGAGTACTTGAAACTATCAAGAAAACGTTAGTTGAGCTTGATATGAAATTTGCTTCAGAAGAAGAGGAAGAAGAGATAGAACTCGAAGAATACTTCGAAGAGATCTAATATATTCCTAATAAAATAAGAAAGAAAAAAAGAAGAATTTACTATTTCAAAATAATTCTAGCATCAACTGGATGAAGTCCCGAGCTATTAGCAATAATTGGATTGATATCCATTTCTAATATATCATCTCTATATTCCCAAGCAAGTTCTGATATCTTAACAATTAAATCAGCTAACTCACCTTTATTCACAGCTGGAAGTCCTCGAAATCCTTCCAAAATAACTTTAGCTTTTATCTCGTTAATTGCATCTAAAGCTTGTTCTTTCTCGGTAGGACACATTCTGAATACGACATCTTTGATAGCCTCTACTAACACTCCTCCTACTCCAAAAAGTATCACGGGTCCAAAATCATCATCAGTATTAGTTCCGACAATGAGTTCTATACCTTTGTCTACCATTTTTTCAACAAGCATTCCTGCAACATTTACATTTTGGAAACGATTCATAAAATCCTGAAAAGTACTTCTGACAGCTTCAGAGGAATTTAAATCAATTACTACTGCTTTAGCATCTGTTTTATGAAGAACATCTGGAGACATTAGCTTCATTACAACAGGGTAACCGAAAGCTTCTGCAGCTGCAACTGCTTCTTCTTCATTTTGAGCAAGTATAGAGGAAGGTATAGGAACACCCATGGCTTTCAATACTCCTTTAGCCTCATGTTCTAGAAGTGAGTCACGATTTTCATTTCTTGCTTTTTGAATGATATTAATAATTTCGCTCATTTTCAATCCTCCACCATAATTGAACGAGGATCCACTCCTCGTTTCTTTAAATATCTCGTATAATCAGTTAACATACCTAAAGCTCTAACGGCTCTTCCTGGACTAGTAAAGACGGGAATATCGGCTTTTAGTAATTCAGTAGTTGCAAAATCTGCTTCTTTACCACCTACCATAGAAGTAACAAATGGTTTTTCTTTTCTCAAAGCAATTTCTTTTGTAATTGCAATGTATTCATTGATATCTAAGTCTGGAATTACGGGAATACAGATATTAACAACTGAGTCGACATTCGGATCATTATATGCTGCTTCTAAAGCTATTCTGTAATCCTCAGCTGTTGCGCTTCCAGTAATATCGATAGGATTTCCAGTTGCGTAAAATGAAGGGAAAATTTCATCCAATTTGGTTTGGACAGTTGAAGTGAATTCGGCTAGTTTCAGATTGCAATCCGAAACCATATCAGAAGCCATTACTCCAGCGCCACCTCCATCTGTTACTATTGCAATTCTATCACCTAATGGAAGAGGTTGAGTACCGAAAGCTAAAACACAGTCTTCTAATTGATCCCAAGTTGTAACTCTTATCACACCAGCATCTTTTAGTAAATCATCAACAATAACATCATCTGAGGATAAAGCAGCTGTATGAGACGCACCTGCTTTAGCTCCTGTTTCTGTTCTATTCGCTTTGATTCCCATAATTGGTTTCTTCAAAGATATTTTTCTTGCTTTTTCCATAAATCTTCGTCCATCTTTGAAATCTTCAAGATAAATGAGAATCATTTTAGTATCAGGATCACCACCAACATATTCTAAGGCATCTGTTTCATTTATATCACTAGCATTACCATAAGATACGAATTTGGAAACCCATCTTCCTGACCCTAGTCTAGATAACTGATCAATAAAAGCAGCTCCAAAAGCACCACTTTGAGTAAAGATTGAAACGGGACCAGTTTTTGGTCTCTTTAGTTTATTGGCAGGTAAAAACATTGTATCATAACCCAATGCAGGCGAATATAATCCTAAACAATTTGGACCAATTACGTTTATCTGATATTTTTTCATAATATCGAGCATTTGTTTTTGTAGTTCAAGTCCCTCTTTTCCTGCCTCACTAAAACCACCAGTTGTAATTATTACATTTTTTATACCTTTTTGACCGCATTGTTCTAATGTTTGGGGTGCATATTTAGCAGGAACGATAATACAAGCTGCATCAATTTGATCATCAATTTCCAAGACTGATTTGTAGAGTTTCTTACCAAACAACTCTCCACCTTTTGGATTAATCAAATATGTTTTTCCTGGGAAATAATTAACAAAATTGTATGCTACGACATTTCCAGGTTTATTTGGTGTTGTCGATGCACCTACCACACAGAAGGATTTTGCATTAAAATATCTCTCTAATCGCGCTGTCATAGCTCTCAACAATCACTATTTTTATTTTGTTAAAAATATTTGGAATAATACTTTTAAAAGAATTAATAGGGCACTTTTTGATTACTAAACAAATATATAGTTAAAGGTTTAGTAATAAAACATGGCACGCAACAGATTATTGTTCGATATTTTGGGGATTGCAGCAGGTGTTGCCATAGCAGTTCCTATTGCTTTATTTGTAAACTTGGGTGGAGATTACGGTGACATTGGAATAAGTGCTGGAAGCTTTCTAATAGGAGGATTTGTTCTTGGTTTTCTTGCCTATAAGAATGATGGTATTAAGATAGCAGGAGCATTATCAGGAATACTCATTATATTAGGAATCATTGGTGGGGTATTAATTTTCACAATAGGAGAAACCCTTGCTGAAACTATGAGTGAAAACCTTCTAGGAGCACTAATTGGAATCCCATTAGGAGTTGGTTTCATTGTTGTAGGTATAATAATGATAGTTGTACTTATTGTAGCGTCTCTTTTATTTGTTGCAGCATCAGGCATTGGTTCAGCAATTGGTGAAGCTGTATGGAAGGATAAAAAAGGAGATGTAGAAGTCGCAACAGTTGCAACAGGAGCATACCAACCAATAAACCCAGCTCAAGCAGCTTATCAACCTGTTCAGCAACCAGCAAAACCAGTTAAACAAGCGGGAGAAGTCTTCTGTACACATTGTGGCGCGACTAATGTTGCAGTTGATGAATTCTGCACAAGCTGCGGCGGAAAATTGAAGAAACAATAATTCCCACCTTTCTTTTTATTTCCTCTATTCTATCACAACTTTTTTTATTAAACCTAAGAATTTTCATCGATGAATCAGGAAGCGTCAATCCACACATATTGGAATTCACCATATCAAAAGGAAATCAAAACTACTGTTACAAACATAAAAGATTCCGATTTACAGTTTAGTCAAACAATTTTCTATCCCGGAGGAGGGGGACAACTTCATGATGTTGGAATTATTCTAGTCGATGATGCAGAATTTTTGATAACAGAAGTTTACAAGAACGAAGATGGGATTTGGCATAAGGTCAAAAAAAATAAAGGATTACTAATTGAAATTGGCAAAGAAGTAACATTAAAGCTTGATTGGGAAAGAAGATATAACTTCATGAGAGCTCACTCTTCGCAACATCTACTCACTCACGTTTTGATAAATAAATACGATTGTCAAACAACCAAAGCAAATTTTGATGAAGAGAGAGTAGAAATTGAAGTTGATAAAAGACTCAATTTGTCTGAGATTGTTGATGCTTTCAATGAAGCTAATCAGATGATACACAAAGGCGATAAAGTCGTATCCATCATCGTTGATCAAACAACCTACTCTAAAGAATATAAATCTAAAATAAGAGGTAAGTCTTCAAATGAAGAAATTATTCGATTAATTCAACTTGGTTCAGAAGAGGGATATGATCTAGTTGGTTGTGGTGGTACTCATGTCAAAAATCTTTCAGAAATTAAGGGTATTGTTTTGGATTCATTTAAAGGAAATCTAATTAAGTATTTTATCGATGAACATGCATTTAATTTTGCTAATAAACAGCGTGAAATAATGCTCAATTTGGAAGAACTAACAGAAAAGAAAGGTAAAAAACTTATTGAAATAGTTTCAAACAAAATTAAAAATTCTGAAACCTTAATTCAAGGAAGTGTTAAACTTCTAAAGATGATTTTTGAGAATATCTCAAACTGGAGTGAAGAAATAAACGGTAAAAAAATAACTCTTCTCGAATTAAGACAAATTGATAGACAAATCATACAATCATCAGCTAAGGAACTTGAAGAGAATTCTTTTCTTGGACTAATAGGAAGTAATGATATCTTATACATCCTTTCATCAACAGAATCGCTGCCTGCTAATGAAATTGTAAATTCTTTTGGTTCTAAAACGGATTCAAAAGGTGGAGGAAGCAAAACTTTTGCACAGATTTCTGTGAAAAATGTAGAAAATCCATTCTCAGTTTTGAAAGAAATAATAAAAAAATTCTAAGCTTTTGCTTAGAAAAATTCATCTTTTGGTGCGATGTAAGTATAAGTAATAGGATCGGTTTTTTCGTTTTTCTGAATTTTGTTTTCATCTACTAATTTTGCTAGATGAGCTGTCATATTAGTTTTTGGTGCTAGAATAGAATATGGATGATACCAAACAATTCCTTGGGAATTGTGAACTCTCTCAATTAGTTCATTCATTGTTAGATACTTCTGCTCCATCATTGCCATCTCAAGTTGATTTTCAAATTGATTGAATGCTTCTTTTACATCCGAGATATATGGAATGACATGTCTATTCTCTTGATATCCATCGTGAGCAGGACAAATCATTGAGATATTCTGAGCTTTTTCAAGAAAGGCTATATTCTTTAGCCATTCTTTGTAAGATCCAGAAAAATCAATCAGATAACTACTAGGTAGAGCAGGATAAAGATTAAGAGCATCTCCTGAGAACATTGCTCTTTCTTTTGTTGCAAAGAACATACTATGACCTTTGCAAACGCTATCAAAGTTAATCACCATTAATTTAGTATTATCTAGTTCAAATTTATCTCCATCTTTGAAATATATATCTGGTTTGAACTTCTCTAAATCATCAAAAGGATCCTTTTTAACGGCAAAATACAGTTTCTCTTTTCGAGTGAATTTGAAATTATCATCTCTTATCGTATTCGGATCTTTCATTATTTCCTCACATTTCTCATGTATAGCAACTTTAGCCTTAGGAAACATTTTCTTTAATCGATATACTCCACCTATTATGTCAGGATAGGGATGTGTTATGAAAATATATTTTACATTTTTTGCATCTTTTCCTTTATTATGAATAGCTTCAAGAAAGGTATTTTCGATACTTCCCTTTCTCCCTGTATTTATAATGGTAAAAGAGTCTTTACCAAGTAGATAACCTCTGTTACGTTCGCCTCCATCACCAGAAGGTCCATCAATAATGGTTAAATTGTCATTAATTGTATGAATGGGATCCGATATCATTTTTACACCTATTTACCTTGCTTCAGCTAAAATACTGGCAACAGTTTTGCTAACTTTCTTCATCTTATCTATTTCTGAAGATTTCTCTTGCTTATGTTGTTCGTATTGTTTAGCAGTTATTTCTCCAGTTTGGGAATTAACATAAAGAACCTCTAAATCTCTCTGAAGAGATTTCATCTTCCTTTCTAATGCGTCAAAGGTTTTACGCATTTTTGCTAATTCGATATTCAATTTTGTAGTGAGAGTTTCTATGTTCTTCTTGAACCTAGTTTCCATTTCTTCTAGCGTAGCTCGACTAACTGCTTTATCTCCTTTCAATCCAGATAATTTTTTGAGTTTTTGACGTTCGTTGTTTCTATCCTCAATAATTTCCTCAATTGGCAAGATTGCAGAGAAATTCTCAAAATCATCTTCTTGAGATGTTACTCCTTCAACTTCTTCTTTAAGTTTCTTTATTCTTGGTAAAGCTTCATCTCTAGGAATTAGTTTGTTTTTTACACGATCTAGCAATTTATTAATCTCATCATTAAGATCTCCTTTCTTCTTAAGAAGGGCATTGAATTGTTCTCGTTTAATTATAACATCGGCAATTCGTTCAACAAGTTCGTCATCAGTTAAATCTTTTTTCTCTTCTTTATCCACAGCTTTGACCTCTTCTGCTTCAAGAGGTTCATAAATCATACCAGTTGGGGATTCTGGATCTTCCTTGGCAATTTCAATGACTTCTTCTGATTTAACAACAAATTCTGTTTCATCTTTGTGAACTTGTCTAGCTCCACATTTTCGACAAAAATTCCAATGAGATTGTACCGGGTTTCTGCAATAATGGCACTCATTCATCCTAAACACCTAAAATATGTTTGTACATCATGCTTAAAAAAGATATCATTATTTAGAAACTGAAAATAATGAAATTAATTATCTGCTCAAAGAATCCTATAAAGGTTTTAGCCGCTAAAACTGCGTTTGAATCTCATTTTAAAGATATTGTAGCAGAATCTCTTGATTTATCTTCGAAAATTGGAGTTTTGAAACAACCAATGTCCTCAGAAGAAACTCTTGAATCTGCAGTTAAACGAATCGAACTTGCTCAAGAAATCAAGACAGCTGATTATTATGTCAGTATGGAAGGGGGAATAGCTAATGACAAATATGGGTCTTTTCTGACATGGTATGTTTGTGTAGCCGATAAAAAAGGTGAAAAATCCATTGCAGGAGGGGGAAGAATGCCACTTCCTAGAACTGTGTTTAATGAATTAAATGCGAACAGTGAACTAGAACTAGGGGATGTTATGGATAGAATCACAAAAGAAGACAATGTTAAACAAAAAGGTGGTAGTACAGCAGTCTTTACAGAGAATCGTGTCCAAAGAGCAGATGTCTTTAGAAGAGCAATACTTATGGCTCTTATTCCATTTACAAGTGAAATCTACAAACATTTGGCTAATAACAACTAGGATATTTTTGTACTGAAGCTATCTTTTATAAATACGACATTCTATGCTTTCTCAACCAGATAAATTGTGATATTTATGAAAGATAAAGTCCAAGCCACATTAAACGAAATTCGTGTTGCTCTTCAACAAGATGGTGGAGACATAGCATTAGTTGATGTAAATGAAGACACAGGTGTAGTAAGAGTAGAATTACAAGGTGCATGCAGAGGTTGTCCTTATAGTCAATTAACACTAACTGGATATGTTGAGCGAGTTTTAAAGGAAAGAATTCCTAGTGTTCATCAAGTAATTAATGTGAATCTTGAAGCACTAAAAATGGATTAAACAGTTACATAAAGTTTTTTTATTGTTAACTCTCTTTATTTTATAATTATTGCTTATAGTAGGATTAATTATGCCAGAATCTATACCTCCCGAGATTGTTGCACATCGAAACCGTATAAGTCCTGAACTGACCGAGTTTATAGTTCAAACGCTTG